>QIBA01000057.1 GCA_003225175.1 Acidobacteriota bacterium | reverse complement strand
AACTTCATGTCCCAGTGAACACAATCACGATGGTTATGGCGGATACAGAACTATGTCCTTTCGATATGGGGACCTTCGGCAGCCGTACGACTCCCCAAATGGGAACGGAGTTGCGCAATATCTCCGCTGCCGCGCGGGAGATGCTGATCGACAAAGCCGCGGAACGCTTCGGAACTGACCGCTCCAAGCTTGTGGCTGCGGATGGCGCAATCCGAGAGTCGGCAGGTAACCGTTCCGTGCGCTATGGAGAACTTCTGCAAGGACAGCAGTTGGTGAAGCTTATCCCAGAGGATCCGCCGCTTGCCTCGCCTGAGCAGTGGAAGGTCGCGGGAACCTCAGTGCGCAAAATTGACGGCCGCGACTTCGTCACGGGCGGGCACAAGTACACGTCGGACCTGACGCGTCCCGGAATGCTCTACGGCAAAGTGCTGCGTCCTTCAGGTTTTCATGCGACGCTCGCCTCGCTCGATACTGCGGAAGCGCAGCGAACGCCAGATGTAACCGTCGTGCATGATGGAGACTTTGTGGGCGTAGTGGCACGCGATTCCACAACCGCGGCCCGCGCTCTCAGCACAATTAAGGCGCAATGGAATACCTCACAGCAGATTTCAGAAACGGGACTCTATGAGTTCTTGCGTGGAAAGAGTTCCCCCGCTCCTGCTCCATCGCAGGGCCAAGAAGGCGGAGGCCGCTCTAACTTGCATGAGACTGGTTCTGTCGAAAGCGGTATGGCGTCGTCGGACAAGAAAATTGAGAGCACATACACCGTGGCTTACATCCAGCATGCGCCACTGGAACCTCGCGCAGCGGTCGCCGAATGGAACGGTGACAAGTTGACGGTGTGGACCGGCACACAGCGTCCCTTCGCAGTTCGCGACGAACTCGCGCAGGCCTTTCATATTCCCGAAAAGAATGTGCGCGTGACTGTTCCCGATACGGGATCCGGCTATGGTGGAAAGCACACGGGAGAGTGCGCGGTAGAAGCGGCGCGGCTGGCAAAAGCCGCGGGCAAGCCCGTGAAGTTGCAGTGGACGCGCGAGGAGGAGTTCACCTGGGCATATTTTCGTCCAGCGGGAGTGATCGACGTGCACGCAGGTGCGCGAAACGACGGAACGCTAGTCGCCTGGGAGTTCCACAACTACAACTCCGGCCCCGCTGCTATCAATACTCAATACAACGCTGCAAATCAGCGGATTCAGTTTCATCCCGCGTCGGCGCCGCCTTTGCGTCAGGGGTCGTATCGCGGGCTGGCAGCCACGGCTAACCATTTCGCGCGCGAGAGCGCCATGGATGAGCTTGCTCATGCACTCGGCATGGACCCGCTGGAGTTTCGATTAAAGAACATTACCGATCCTCGTTTGCGCGCCGTCTTTGAAACCGCAGCGAAGCGCTTCGCTTGGGGACAGCGGAAATCGTCTGCATCACGCGGTTTCGGTATCGCCGGTGGCTTTGAGAAAGGCGGGTACGTCGCGACGTGTGCTGACGTAGCCATTGAACTGGACGGCAATCCGCGCATCGCTCGCGTCGTCGAGGTGTGGGACTGCGGTCCGGTGGTGAACCCTAACGGTCTCCAAAATCAGATTGAGGGCGCGATCGTTCAAGGTCTCGGCGGAGCACTGTTTGAGGATGTGCACTTCGCGAATGGACGTGTGCTCAATCCGCACTTCTCTTCCTATCGCGTGCCCCGCTTCCGCGATCTTCCACAGATTGAGGTGCAGATCATCAACCGAAAAGACGTTCCCCCCTTCGGCGCGGGTGAGACGCCAATCGTCGGACTAGCTCCCGCGGTCGCGAATGCAATCTTCAACGCTACTGGCAAGCGCCTGCGTGGCATGCCGCTGGTTCCAAACGGCATGCCAGGCCAAAAGGCTGCGGGCTAATACTGGCGGAAATACGCCCGAATTTTTTAGGGAAGAGCACGGATTTATCCGTGCGGTCATTGCGATCCCATTATGGTTCGGCTTTAGCCGCTGAGATAAATCTCTTGTCGAGCAGCAGCCATCTCTGCCGCTAAAGCGCAACATCAGACATCACTTCTAATCGCAGTCGTTCAGCGCATGGCTCGCAGTCGCGATTCGGCAGTGTTTCCTCGTGCTCCCACGGTCACATTGTAATGATCGTGCAGGAAGTTAGTTGCTTCTTCTCTTCCTTGCGAACCGTCCGAGTTCACCGCGTTCATGTAAAGAGCGTATTCTTCCGCGGCGCCGTCGAGGTCACCCGTTTGCGCGCGTCGTCGAGCTTCTGCGAGTATCTTTCCCGGAAGCAGCAAAACCTTCTCGCGAACTGACTTAATCAGTGCGTCGCGGGCCTGGATTTCCAGATCTGTGAGGAAT
The DNA here is from genome assembly GCA_003225175.1 of Acidobacteriota bacterium. Lineage (NCBI taxonomy): Bacteria > Pseudomonadati > Acidobacteriota > Acidobacteriota bacterium. The sequence continues at coordinate 202,121 of QIBA01000057.1, read as the reverse complement.
TGCGCTTGATCGGGTTCCGTGCTCTGCTTCCTGACGCCTTCCGTGTCTTCAGGCTTGACATTCTCGAGGACCACCACTACCTGATGATCATCTTTTTTGATGGAAACGGGAGTTTCAATCGCATTCCCGGATTGGTCCTTGATTCGGAACGTCATTTCGATTACTGCCGTTAGATCGATGTTTTTCTTCATGTAGTTATAAGGCTCGATTACGTTTTCCGGCCGGGTTTGTTCTATGGTCTCGAGTGTATGGCGTGCCTCGGCTGCGTGCTTCTGCGCTGCCGCCACGGAATCATTGACAGCTAGAATTATTTCTTTCTTTTTGTGCTGCGACTGCGCGTCAGCCGCCGCACGCTGTGCGGCGCTTAGCTGCTGCTGGGCGGCATCATAGTCTTGATTTGCCTGCAGCCATGCCGGGTTTTTCACCTCGTGTGTGCCGGCTCGATATTTCGATTGGAGCGTCTCGAGGTTGGTGTTCTTCAGCACGCGATGCTCAAGAATCTCCGCAACCACCGCAAAGTTTGGCTGTACCGGGTCGGACTCGTTGAACTGACGAAGCGCTTTGATTGGGAGCCCAGAAGACTCCAGGCTGTTGGCAATTGCGTCGCGCAGCTGGTCAGCAAAGCCGAGATTATCGCGGCGGGAGCTTTGGTCACGAAGCACAACGCCTACCGACAGCCTGGATCGCAGCTGATAAGCAGACGCATAGCGTGCCATTGCCTCGCGAACAACTCCCATATTGGGCTTATATCGCTCGGCTTCTCCTAAATACAGCCAGCCGAGGCCCACTCCTGACCCCATCGGCTTGCCCAGGTATTTCTGCGCCTGCTCAACGTAGTACGCGCTGATCTTATCCGAGAGCAGATCGCGTTTGAGCTTCATCGCAGGATCTCCGCTGAGGCTGGTGGCACGTTCGAGGAGATCATAGGCTTGTCGAACAGCATCTTCGTCGGCACGTCCCCGAATGGGAACATGAATTTCCTGAAGTTTTTGTGCCCGCTTGAACGCTGCGGTTACGTAATTTCTCTGCAGTGCAACCAGCTGATCGGTGACGTAAGGTTGCTGCGCGTCGGGTAGGTTCGCCAGGATTTCATAAGCTTCAACATATTCGCCCTTCTCCGCATAGTTCCGGCTCTGGACGACCGCGCCCTGTGCCGCTCGCTTGTTGCTGGCGGCGTTCGCCTGCAGTTCAGCGTTCTTCAGAGCGGCGGCGGCTTCTTTGCTATCGCCGCGGACATCCAGCGCTTTGCGAAATTCTGAGGACGCTTGATCCCATGCCTGAGTCTTGCCGTATTCCTGGCCGCGCACAAAATGCACGGTGTACACGGCTGACATAACGGCGTCGATTCGCGGCAGCTCCGAGGCAAATGACCGATACGGGCCAAGAGCAGCCATCGCTTCGTCATATCGTTTTGCAGGCAGCAGTGCTTCCGCGCTCTGGACAGCTGAGGCTAATTTGCGCTGTTCGCCGACGATTTCGGCATGCAAATTCGACGCAGAAGCGTATTGGGAATTTATCTCGAGTACCTGTTCGGTGTGCTGCTTCGCTGAGGCAAGCTGCGCATAACCGGCGGTGTGCTCTGTAAGAGCTTTACGAAAATTTTGCAGACCGTTGCGATCGGATTCCAGCAACGAATCCAGTTCCTTATTGATCTGCTCCTTCACCCTGCGCGCCGGAGCATAGCCAATGACGCTCTTTTCGGCTTCGTCTGCCTGCTGCTGGGCTTGTTTCAGACGTGTGAGATCCCCGTGCGTTGCCGATCTGCGGTATTCCGCAAATACCAACGCTGCCGACTCCTCGTAGATTGCTGCCATCGCGTTTTTGGCGTCAGCCGCGCGCGTTGAAGATCCGTAGCGCATCACAAACGCCTGCCACGCCGAAATGGAATGCGCTCGATCGGCCGATAGATAAGCGGCGAGTTCATCATCGGGAGCGGCGACGAATACCAGGCGCACTCCGGGTTTGAAGACTGGAAGTCCTAATCCCTGAGTTGAGGACGAAACGACAAGCCCTTGCAACACCGCCTGATCAGCGGCTTCTGCGGGAGTGAGCTCAGACTTCTTGTCAAATTTCAGGCTGGCCGGAACTACGCAAAGAGGTTTGGAATTGACGGTCAGCTTAAACACGCCGTCGGCGCCGCGCTCAAGTGAGCTTGCTCCGGCAAGCTGCGTCTTAAATAACAAATCGTAATTCCGCTTTTCGATCTTGGTGACACCATCGCATAAGCGCAGCTCGGTCTTGCCGTTCACAGTGACGCCGCTGATCTGCACGTAGGCAGGCCCATCAGAACCGTCAAACAAAGCAATCGCCGTCATCCGGGTATTTGCTGCCTGCGCTGATGCAGCAAAACAACAGAGCGCAATAACGGCAAAGAAGCGCAACAATCGACTTGGCAGGCGCGGTGCTGTCAGCACACGTCCGCCTGCCTGGTTTGGGCTGTATTTTTGCGAAATCATTCCGGAGTAAGCGCCTTCTGGGGAGAATTCTGACGGTAGCATAGGGCCACATCCGCCCGGTGTCGAAGAACTAAAGAATCAGGCACTTAGGTAATCAAGGAGATATCGTGATTCCTCGTTATTCTTACCCGTGGGAGAAGCACGCAGGCGCCATCCCCCAGCGCTCGGCACCCATATTCCAGTCGCAATGAACTCGTTGGAGCACACACCCAATTCGCGCGAGAAGCAGGAGAGCGCCCAGACCGACGAGCGTCTCATTCCTGCAGCGACGCTCTCCGTTCGCCTGTGGGAGTACCCAGGACCGCAACAGAAATTGCGCGATCTCGACTGCGCCGCGGACGAATCCTTAGCGGAACTGATTCGCCATGTGGTCGCCGAAGGACAAGGAAGAGTTTCTGAAGTGCGCGGGAGCACTCTTGCTGCCCGATTTGGGAATTTGTTTAACGCCCTATCCGCAGCAAAGACCCTGCAGGTAAAGCTGCTCACATTCCATCGAAATCCAGCAGCCAGCGGCAGCCAGATCGTCGCCGCTGTAATGATCCGCAGTTACAGTGAGCAAGCTGCCTCTTCCAGCAATGCAGCGCCAGCGGCCACCCTGCTCGCGGAGGCAAACTCAGCTCAGATTCTGGTGAGCGAGAAGATTTACGAGACAGCCAGAAACATCCCCGGATTTCAATTTGGGCCCAAGGAATTTCGTGCTGCTGCGCCGGGATCTGAAGCGCTTTATGAGCTGCTGTGGACCGATGAATCAACCTATTCGCATGTGCGCAAGGCTGGTCAAACTGGAGCCACCAGCACTGCGACTTCGAACCGGTACATGCTTCAGTCGGAACTCGGCCGCGGCGCAATGGGCATTGTTTATAAGGCTCACGATAACGTGATCGGCCGCACCGTCGCGCTCAAAACTATCTCCATCCAGCGCAATTTCGGCGATGGCGTCGAGCTGGTTGATCGGCTCAAGATGGAGGCCAAGGCCGCCGGTGGACTCGACCATCCCAACATCATCACGATTTACGATATCGGGCAACAAGACGGCTTCGTGTACCTCAGTATGCAGTTCGTTGAGGGCAAAACGCTAGGCAGCCTGCTCGATGCCGGCAAACTCCCTCTACTTCCAACGCTGTTGTCTTATGCCGACCAGATGTGCAGCGCAGTTGGATTCGCGCACCAGCACGGTGTAATCCATCGCGACCTTAAGCCCGCGAACTTCATGGTCACCGCTGAGGGGATAGTAAAGGTTCTCGATTTCGGCATCGCGAAGTTTGGCGACACCAACATGACGATGACCGGGGTGGTCGTCGGAACCCCAACTTACATGGCGCCGGAACAGGCTAGCGGCAAGAAGTTAGATCAACGCTCCGATATCTTCTCGCTTGGTACAGTCTTCTACGAACTGTTCACGCGCGAGAAACCCTTCAAGGGCGAGATGCCGGCAGTTCTCTACAAACTGATTCACGAAGACGCTGTTCCCGCTTCGGTAATTAATCCGGCGCTGCCGAATGGCATTGACGCAATTATCCGCAAAGCTCTAGCCAAGAACCCGGCAGAACGTTATCAAACCTGCGAGGAAATGCGCGATGCCTTCCGCGAGCAAGCAGCGTTACTAAAGCCTGCCGCTGAGCATCCTGTCACCGCGGAGAAGATTGCAGACGGGGCGCCTGTTCAGCCGCGTCCACTCAGCTCAACTCGCATCAAGGCAGTCGAACCTCGGCGCCGTCCTGCGAACACCTTCGGATGGCTGACTGTGACTGCGCTTCTAATGCTGCTAGCGACCATCGGCTGGGCTCTGCGCGTAAAGTCGCGCACCGGAGCCTTCCCTACCGTTGCCGGAAGAACGATCACGATCACGCGAGTAGCGCCGAAACCATCTGCTAGCGAGCCCGCGGATGGCGCCTCGGCCACCGACAATCAGCCGAGCACGACATCTTCGGAAGCGCCGAGTTCCAATCCGGAACCCGAGAGTGCAAAGACTGCTGCGGAAAATTCTGCGGGGCAGGCGGACGCGCCAGCTGCTACTAAAAGCTCACCAGCTTCAGGCGAAACGACAGCCTCCGCACCTGTGCAAAACAGCGGTGCTACACACACAAGTTCAACTCAAGTCGCGACACCAGACACCAACGCTGCGCCTCCAAGTGCGGTCCAGCAGCCCGCTTCGACACCAGATCCTCCCAGAACCCAAGCGATGGCAACGAGTTCAGCTAGCTCAAACCCGCTTGTGAAATCGGAAGCTTCGGGTGAAGAGGACGCTCAGTCAGAACCCGCAAAGCCCGCCGACACTAACGCCGCTCGGAAGCGCTGGGCAAGAGCTGCAGAGCCCCAGGAGGTGGAGGGCTTCACGCGCAAAGACATTCCTGATCTCCTGCGCAAGGCAGACGCTGCAGCCGGAGCCGGCGATTATCCACTCGCGCGGTATGAGTACACCATCGTTTTGCGCCTGGATCATATGAACAGCACCGCTCGCAATGGGCTTGCTCGAGTACGCGCGGCGCGAGAAGAGCGGCTCGGACACTAAGGCATTCTTCACTCCTAGGCAAACTGGTTAGCGAGGGGCAGGGATTCTACCCGTGCCGAGAATCGAGCCATATTCTCTGCATTCAAGCCGGCTTCGGCCGCGGCCTTTGCGCGGCTAAGCCGCCAATGTCACAAAGGAACGATATTTTGCCACTCACCGCACGGGCAGAATCCGTGCCCCTCCTGAAGCAAATAATGCGACTGAGCGGCAGAAAACGACGGCATTAATGAATCGGACGGTCTGGAGGCGGCTGAAACGCCATGTACCTCTCTTGCACTCGATCGGAGTACTGCCGCAGCAATTCCTCGACCCGCTCATGGTGAGAAGAGCGGACGATCATACCCACGTGCCAGGCCTTTCGCATGCGCCACACAATTTCGGGATCTTTGAACTCTTCGGTACTCGGCCATTCTTCCTTGGCTAACGAGATTAGCAGTCCTGCGGCGTCTCGCTTCGTCGGCGGAGCAGCATAGCTTCCTTCTTCTCCTGCAAGCTCTACCTTGGCCCACTCTCGCCATAAGTTCACGCCGGTCGCTGCCTCAATCAGCTCGGCAATGTTCGCTCCGCCTACGCGAGCCGCTGTTTCAAGGAAGTACGTGGTTCCGTCCCGAGCCACGATGAATTCACTATGTGAGACGCCCCGCACCAACCCAAACGCCTGCAGCACCCTCCAATTCAGCTCGCAGAGTTCTTTCGTTCTTGAATCGTCCGAAGCCAAAGTTCGCGTTGTAAACACTCCTCCCTGGTGAGTGACATCCATCGGAGGCGCGCCGTACCTGCTTACATTGCAGAAGAGTAGCTTTTCGTGAAAGACGATGGTGTCGACATGATAGACCTGTCCCGGAAGATATCGTTCGAGAAGATAGAAAGAGCGCTCGTCACCTAAGGCTTCCAGCGATTTCCAAAGCTCATGCTCGCTCGCAATCTTCTTTAGACCGATGGCACCCGCCTGGGATCGCGGCTTCAGCATCCACGGAGACTGCACCCCGCGGGTAAATTCGTGTATTTCACCGTCGTTAAGCAGGCGCACGAAATCCGGAACCGGCAGTTTCGCAAACTTCGCTCGCGATCGCATTGCCAATTTGTCTCGAAAATAGCGTGTGGTGGTCTCGCCCATTCCGGGAATACGCATATGCTCGCGCAGAGCCGCCGCAGTCTCTAAATCAAAATCATCCAGAGGCACGATGCGATCGATCTTCCGATTCCGCGCCAAATGGCTCACTGCTAGGATCGTGTGCTGCGGGTTCCACTTCTTGTTCACATCCGCCATGTAGAAAATCTCGTCGATGCTCTCTGATGGCCAACTTGCGGTCTTCATCAAACTTTCGGATGTGAGCAACAACACGATCGCTCCCTGCCGCTTGGCTTCCCGGAGAAACTCGTGTCCTTTTTCGTAACTGGCAATGCAAAGGATTGTGAGTGGACCGAATGCAGTCATGAGGGGACGAATTCAGGCGCACGCAGTGTACCGGATTGCATGGAATTCGACGATAGTTGTAATACAAAGCCTCAGGTTGCAGCAGATTGCAATTACGTCACCAAAATGGGATTACTATCGGATTACCCAATAGCAGAATCCGATCTCTTCCCGAAAAAATCCAATCGTCCACAGATGTTTATTAGGAGAGCGTATGCGCTGGGTGTTTGGCCTCACTGCGCTGTGGAGCGTAGGCATGTGCCTGGCGGTGGCTCTGTGCCCGTGCGGCGCGAGCGAGCGACGTTCAGGAGCCAACGGCCGAACGGTAGAAGGGCGATTGGCGGTTGAGGAATCGCAAAGTCGGGCGTAGCTTTGTGGAGCCGACGTGCATTCGTCCCAACTTGTGCCATGCTTCCTGCGAATCTTCCCTAACTTGATGTAACGTCATTGCAGGCTGAGAATCGTACTCACATGCGACGGATCCTCGCATCAGTGTTCTTGTTGTGTTGGGCGTGTCTGATGTTTGTCCCCGCACTCGGAGCGCAATCAAGCTCAGGCACCGTTGCTCAAGCATCCGACTCACCGCCTGCCGGAATCCTCGTTGAGCTCTTCACATCTGAAGGATGCTCGAGTTGTCCCCCTGCCGACGAACTCCTCCGCACACTTGACGAACGTCGCAATGTTTTGAAAACCGAGATCGTCGTTCTCGGGGAGCACGTGGACTATTGGGACGGTACTGGATGGCGCGATCGTTTCTCATCCCGGGAATATACCGATCGCCAGGCAGAGTACGCTCGCCGTCTTGGTAGTCGGGAACCCTACACCCCCCAAATGGTCGTTGACGGGAAGCAGGAATTACTTGGCAATAACGGTCATTTGTTGCAAGCCGCTCTCGAAAAAGCAGCAACACAATCCAAAGCTTCTGTGCTGATTCGAGAGGCTGACGTCGACGGCAGCGAGCTTAAAGTGAAGCTTGAAGTAGGAGCCCTCCCGCCTGGCCACAAGCGCGGCGAGTTGTTCGTCGCAGTTGCAGATAATTCCGACGAAACTCCAGTAAAAGGAGGCGAAAACTCTGGCCGCGAGCTTCGACATGTAGCGGTTCTTCGGAGCCTGCAAAAGGTTGCGAAGGTCGGTCAGGAGGGCTTGCAGAAGGACTTTGAGATCCGTTTACCCAGGGACTTGGCGAAAGACAATTTGCGCGTGGTTGCATTCGTCCAGGAGCCGGGAAACGGAGGAGTAATTGGCGCTACAGTGAGGATACTGAACGAGATCGCTACTCGGTAATCGCAGCTACGTTGTTCGCGGCAGCAATCGCCGCCGATTCGTCGGGAATCTGCCCCCGTCCGCTGCCTTGCAATAAGCGATGGTGGATGCAATACAGCGCCAGCTCAAGGCGGTCAGAGACGCCAAGCTTGTCATACACCTTTCGCAGATAATTCTTAACCACCTGCTCAGTCGTACCAATCTCGCTGGCGATTTCCTTGTTTCGCATGCCTTGCGTGACGCAGGAGATGATGAGCAGCTCTTTATCAGAGAGCTTCGTTTTGGGACGCGGAGAGGTAAGCTGCGCGGCTTGCGCGCGGTAGGCTTCAATTACCCAATTGACGCTCTGATTGTCGATCCAGGTTTCCCCCCCAGCCACCTTGCGCACACACTTGACGAGCATTTCCGGGGCAATGCTTCTCGGCAGAAGTCCACGAACACCGCGCCGGAAATATTCCACCGTGGTGTCTTCATCGTTCTCCGGCGAAAGCACAATCACTTTCAGATTGGAAGCCCGTTTCAAAACTTCAGAAATCGCTTCTGGAGAGTTCGGAGAGATGGCTGCTTCGAACAGCAGAACGTCCGCGGGAAACTTTGCGGCCGCAGCGAGCACCTGGCCAAGATTTTCTGCCTGAGCGACGACGCGAATGTCATCCTCCAGAGCAAAGATCTTTTTGGTGCCAACGCGGTAGATGGCCTGCGTGTCCGCGAGAATCACACGAATCGAGGTGCCGAGTTGAGCTTCGACGGGAACTGACTCAGCTCCATTCGAAGCTATGTTGGGATCTCCCGGATTCGCTGGCGCAGATTTCGGTGATGGTTTAGAGGCGCCGCTGCTGCTCATGTTGGACAAACGGCTTACTGGGCACGATCGAAGTGGTATTCATCGATTACTGCTGCCACAGCCGTCCTATCGCCTTGTTTGGAGCAGCGTACCACACGTCCCGTGCATTTCACTATGACATCTGTTGCTGTGCCCAGTACGCTGGCTGGCATCGAAATAGTAAATTCGATGCTCGACCCTATGTCCATGGCGGCGTCCATGTAAAACAGCACACCTCCGGCGGAGATATCCTCCGTCTGGCCGCTGACGCCACTCTGCTCAGCGCGAACTTGGACAGGAAGCTTTAGCGGGAACCGAACTGAACTTCTTAACTCGTCCACGGGCTCTCCCTTAGCGTAGCTGTGGTTCACGTTATATCTCCTGCCTCCCGGCGGTTAAAGTTACCAAAGTCCAGACGGCTCAGCGCCAGATTCCTAAAGGGACATGCACCTTTGGCAGCTACGGAAAGTTACCTGGGCAAGTTCAAAACTTCGTTAATTCCGTGAAATTGAAGTTCTTCACCTTCATTGCGGGAACCACCATGTCGAATGATTCCTCACCGCTGGCTCGAACAGAATTGCTCAACATTTCAACGTTTTGCAGCAGATCAATCAAGCTTTGATTGAAGCGAAAATTCCGCACCCCTCCTTGCAGCTTTCCGTTCTGAATAAGGAAAGTACCGTCGCGCGTCATGCCGGTCAGAATCTTCTCGTAGGGATCGACCTCACGGATATACCAGAGACGTGTGACCAGGATTCCGCGCTCGGTCGAAGTAACCATTTCGTTAACAGACTTGGCTTTCCCATTTCCTCCCTCGACAACGATGTTCATTGGCGCATCTCCGATCTCGTTGGGGAGCGGAAACCCGTGCCCGGTAGGACCAATTTTGCCGAACTGGGATGCCAAGTCCGAGTTCTGCATCTTCCGCGCCGTGGCGCGTGAGTATACCAGGCTGCGAACAACGCCTTTGTCGACCAAAGTCACTCTCTGCCGGCCGACGCCCTCGCCATCGAAGGTCGCTCCCGATTGGAGCGGGTGATAGACGTCGTCATGAATCGTGACGTTCTCCCCGAACAAACGAGTGCCAATGCGATTGTTCAGGAAGGAACGCTGCTCCAGCAGGGCCGTTCCCCCGAAGTCGAAGAACATGAAGCCAAGCAGGTCGAGGACAGCGGCTGGTTCGAGAACGACCGTGTATTTCCCCGGCGGTAATTCTTTGGGATGGGCCGAATGTAAAGCCTTCTCCGCGGCAACTTCCGCCAGCCGCTTCGGCTGCAGGTCAGCTACATTTGGGGAGTTCGCCTTCTGCCAACCGGAAGAATCGTCAGCCAACATGGTGATCGAGACTTCAGAACTCGTCTGACGATGAATCTTCGTTAGTCCCTTCGAGTTCAGCAGAGCCTCCATGCTCTCGGAAGAGGAATAGATTCCCGCGGTCGTTTGTTTGTGCTGCTTGGCTACGTTAACGATCTGCTCCACAGCCGCAGCTCGATCTTCCGGCTCGATCGCGGCCGTGGCTCCGAAATGACGTTCAACTGATTTCTCATTGCCTGCCTCGGCAGCAGTTGCAAGCGGAAGCAAGTCGGGGTCAGATTGCTGTACGCGGGCAATCCGTTCGGCTGAGTGAACCGCTCTCTTCAAGCTTTCATCATCGAGACGATTTGTAGTGGCCCGTGCGGTTTTGCCATCGAGAGCAATACGAATCGAAATAACGTAGCCTTCTTCGGCCACGTTCTGGTGGATCGTGTTATTGGCGAAGCGTGTGAGCGCGCTGCGTCCACCAGCGATGATCGCTTCAACCTCACCTGCAAAAGAGAATTTTTGAATGCGCGAGAAGATGTCGTGAATGCGTTCTTGGGAGAGCATCTTGGGGTTGAAGAACAGAGTATCAAAAGCAACGGCTGACATCCTGAGCTTCGACGACACACGCGCCCGCAACCACCCTCTCTGTATACTGCGCTCATGTCGATGAAGCAGGTAGCGAACTGGGCGCTAGATACTGCGTCAAAGCGCGGGGCCTCGTATTGCGACGCACGCATTGTGAGCGATCGTCAACGAGCACTCGCGACGAAAAACGGAAAGATCGGTCACGCCGCCGATTCCGAGTCGCTCGGAATTGGCATCCGCGTACTCGTCAACAAGGCGTGGGGATTTGCTTCTACTGACGATCTATCACGCGAGTCTGTCGGGACCACCGCGGCGCGAGCTGTGGAAATCGCGCGCGCCTCGGCGCGCGTGCAGCAGCACCCGATTCAGCTTGCTCCTGAAAACTCCGTAGTCGCTGAATGGACTACTCCCTGCAAAATTGATCCCTTCACCACATCAGTCGAGCAAAACCTCGCCCTCCTCATGGACTGCGACAAGGAACTCCGCTCCGTGCAGGGAGTAACGCTGGCGGAGGCGCAGATGAGCCTGCGCCGCTACGAGCAATGGTTTTATTCGAGCGAAGGATCCGACATTCATCAGACGCGCTTCGTCACCGGCGTAGGCTACGACGCCTTCGCATTCGCCGGCACTGAAATTCAAAAGAGGTCATATCCGAACTCCTTCGGCGGCCAATATCAGAACAAAGGCTACGAATTGATCGACGAGCTGCGCCTGGTCGAGAACGCCAAACGCACCGGCGAAGAAGCGGTGGCGCTGCACCAGGCGGCGCAATGTCCCGAAGGAAAGTTCACCGTGATCCTCGGCTCCTCGCAGCTTGGCTTGCAGATCCACGAATCTGTTGGACATCCCATCGAGCTCGATCGCGTTCTCGGCATGGAGGCCAACTTTGCCGGGACGTCGTTCCTCACGATCGATAAGTTGCGCAACCTGCGCTACGGTAGCCCGATTGTGAATGTAGTAGCCGACGCAACCGAGCATCATGGTCCCGGATTGGGAACGTTCGCCTATGACGATGAAGGCGTACCCGCGCAATTGAACCCGATCATCCGAGCCGGGGAATTTACCGGATATCTTTCGTCTCGCGAAACCGCGCACAGCATCGGCGAGCAGCGCTCGAACGGAACCATGCGCGCGGAAGGTTGGAATCGCATTCCACTAATTCGTATGACCAATGTCAGCATCCTTCCCGGGGAAAAACCGTTCACCCTCGATCAACTGATCGCCGATACGGACGATGGCATTTACATGGAGACGAACCGCTCCTGGTCGATCGACGACAAGCGCTACAATTTCCAATTCGGCTGCGAGATCGGATGGGAGATCAAGAACGGCAAGCTAGGCCGTATGTTCAAGAATCCTTCGTATTCCGGCATCACCACCGAATTCTGGAACTCGATGGACGCCATCTGCTCCCGCGACGAATGGCGCCTCTGGGGCACTCCGAATTGTGGCAAGGGACAGCCGATGCAAACCATGGGCACCGGACACGGCGCGGCGCCTGCACGTTTTCGTAACATAGCTGTCGGCAGCGCCTATAGAGGCACGTGAGGACAACATGAGCACAGCCGTTCGTGAACTCCCGGCGACGTCAAGTTTTCCCGACATGATCGCGCAGGTGCGTGCAAGCTTCTCGGCGCGTGTTACGCGTCCTCTGGCATGGAGACGGGAGCAACTCAAGCGCCTCGAAGGGCTGATCGAAGAAAACACCTCGGAACTAAATGACGCTCTCCGTCAAGACCTCGGCAAGTGCGGCTCCGAGTCCTGGGTCACAGATCTGGGTCTTGTCCGCTCTGCTGCGCGATCGGCAAGGAAAAAGCTCACGCGGTGGAGTGCTCCGGAGCGAGTCAGCAACCCGGTCGGATTGATGCCGGCTAAGTCGTTTGTCATGCGCGAGCCGCTCGGCGTTATTCTGATCATCGCGCCCTGGAATTATCCCGTTCAGCTCACGCTGATGCCACTCGTGGCAGCCCTCGCGGCTGGCAACTGCGTGGTCATCAAGCCATCGGAGATAAGCGCTCATACCTCGAAGGTTCTTGCTCGACTCATTCCTCTCTACTTGGACTCGAAGTGCGTAACCATTATGGAAGGAGGCGCAGCGGAGACCAATGCCTTGCTGCGCGAGCGTTTCGATCACATCTTTTACACCGGGAACGCAACGATTGGAAGGATCGTAATGGAAGCGGCCTCCCGCCATCTGACGCCGGTCACTCTGGAACTTGGCGGCAAGAGTTCATGCATCATTGACGAGTCCGCGGAGATTAGGACTGCAGCAAACAGAACCGCCTTTGGCAAGTTTCTCAATGCCGGACAAACCTGCATCGCTCCCGATTACGTGCTGGTACACGAATCTCGTGAGCAGGCACTGCTAGATGCTTTGGCGGCCACGATCAGAAAGTTCTTTGGACCGGATCCGAAGTCCAGCACGGATTATGGACGCATCGTGAATGAGCGGCACTTCGACCGCTTGCAAAAACTGATGGAAGGCGGCCAAGTTGTAGTCGGAGGAGAGTCGGACCGCGATTCCCGCTACATTGCTCCGACGGTACTTTGCAATGTCAATCCAGATTCGCCAGTGATGAGAGAAGAGATCTTCGGCCCAATCCTGCCTGTCATCTCAGTTCCCGACATTAGTGCCGCAGTCAAATTCGTCAATGCCCGCCCAAAATCGCTGGCTCTGTACTTGTTTTGCCGATCGCGGCAGGTGGAAAACTTTGTTCTGCACAACACAAGCTCAGGCGGAGTTTGCGTCAACACGACTCTGCTGCACCACAAGAATGACGAGCTCCCGTTCGGCGGCGTCGGCGAAAGCGGAATGGGCAGCTACCACGGCCGCTTCGGCTTCGAGACCTTCAGCCACAAACGCGGCGTAGTAAGAAAGTCAATCCGACCTGAAATTCCCGTAGCTTACCCGCCATACACAAAGTTGAAGGATTTCCTTCTGCGCTGGCTCGTATAACGACTCTTTGAGCTTCGGAGCGTCCCGGCTCACCTTCTACACAATCATTTTTTTGAAATTCCGCGCCGCCATAGCTAGCGCGCCGAATCCCATAACGAGAAGCGCTGCGGCGTTCATCCACAAATCGCCGAAGCCCGCGCCTCGCAGAATGATGCCACGCGAGATCTTCATCATGTAGGTCGCGGGCACGAAGAAGCTCATCAGGTAAAAGATCCAGGGCATATTGTCGAGAGGAAAGATATAGCCGGAGAGGAAGATGCTCGGCAGCATGATTCCCATGGAGCGCTGCATGGCATCGTTTTGGGAGTTTGCCTTGGACGAGATGAGCATTCCCAGCGATAAATGCGTGAACATGTAACACATCGCCAGGGCCAGCAACAGTAATACGCTCCCGTGGATTGGCACTCTGAACGCGACGCGCATGAAGGCGAGAATCATCAGCATCTCGATCATCGCTAGTCCGAAGTAAGGCATGATCTTGCCCATCATTAGACCCAGTGGACGCACCGGCGTGACGAAGAGCTGCTCCAGCGTGCCGCGCTCCTTCTCGCGCACGATGGAGAACGCGGTCAGCATGGTGGTGACGAACAACAAGAGCACCGTCATCAGTCCAGGCAGGAAGAAGTTGGGAGAGCGCGAATCTGGATTGAACATCATCTTTGGACGAATATCGATGGCTGGTAGCTTGCCCGGCGGCAACATGCGCCGTAGGGATTCGTCAAGCCCGATTGCCGACGCGACATTCAGGGACTGTCCAGCAACCGACGAATCCGAGCCATCGACCAGCACCATCACTTGCGCGCTGCCACCCCGGACGAGCTGGCGGTCGAAGTCATACGGAATTTTGATTCCTACTTTGGCGCGACCGGCAACCATTTCATGGGTCAGCTCTTCGTCCGAGTGAGCATATTTGTAGAACTTGAAGGTATCCGAGCTGCGAAAGCGATCGAGCAATGCCCGGCTGCTCTGGCTTCCTTCTATATCACCCGCATGTTCCATCAGCCCGCTCTGGTCAAAGACAACAGTCTTCACCTGGCGCACGTTGGTGTCGATCGCTGCTCCCAAGATGATCATTTCCACAATAGGAACAAGCAACGCGAACATAATGGCCATCGAATCGCGTCGAAGATGGATCGACTCTTTATAAAAGATCGCGCTGAATCCGCGGAAGGGACTCTTGCTCCATGCCTGGTGATTTTGGTTTTCCGGATTGTGTTGTAACACTTCCATAGCGGTTAAACCTTGCTAACCTCCATCTCAGCCTGCTTGCGATAAGTCAACTCCACAAATACATCTTCCAAATCGGGCATGAGCGGACGAATCTCGTCGGCATGCACGCCGACCGTTTCCAGCTCTTCTTGCAACTCGGATTGCGTGATCGAGTCCTGCATCAACGCATGGATCGAGCGGCCAAAAATCGTAGCGCTGCGCATGAAGGGCAGTGTCCGCGCGCGCCGGAGCGCAGTGGTCACATCCTTTGTCGTGATCTCGAAACGCTGCGTGCCGGGGGGAGAGACTTCGGGAATCTCACGCAAAGTATCCGGAGTACCGTCGGCGATCAGCTTGCCGTAGTAAATGTAAGCGAGATGAGAGCAGCGCTCGGCTTCGTCCATGTAGTGCGTCGTTACAAAAAAGGTGATGCCCTGACCGCTGAGTTCAAAGAGCAGATCCCAAAGCTTCCGCCGCGCTACCGGATCGATTCCCGCTGTGGGCTCATCCAGATAAAGCATCTTCGGGCCGTGCATCATGGCGCAGCTTAGAGCCAGGCGCTGCTTCCATCCACCAGATAGTTTGCCGGCGGCACGGTCTTTGTATGGCTCAATCGCATTCTGCTGCATTGTCTGCTCGATCTTCTCTTGGGCAACTTTTCCCTTCAGTCCGTAAATCTGCGCATAGAAGCGCAGGTTTTCGAGCACGGTCAAGTCGTCATACAGCGAAAACTTCTGGCTCATGTAGCCGATGCGCTGTTTCACTCCATCCGGATCGGCGCTCACGTCGATCCCATCGACTACGCCTCGGCCCGAGGTAAGCGGAAGGATCCCGGTGAGCATCTTGATCACGGTCGTTTTGCCGCTGCCGTTCGGACCGAGAAAGCCGAAGACCTCCCCGCTCTGCACCTGGAAGCTGACGCCATCGACTGCGGTGACGTCGCCAAACTTACGCACGAGTTTCTCTGCAACAATCGCCGCCATTACTTGGACCCCAGGAATTTCACGTCAGCGTTGATGCCGGCGCGCAGTCGTGCTTCAGGGTTCTCAACTCGCAGCTTTACCCCTATTACCTGGTGCACGCGCTCTTCTTTGGTTTGAACATTGCGCGGCAAAAATTCCGCTTGCTGACGAATCTGTTCCACTTTGGCGTGAAATGGCTTATCGAAAGCATCGACCTTCACCTGCGCGTCCTGGCCCATATAGATTTGCCCAATCAGGTCCTGGGGAACATAGACAACAACGTAGAGCTGATCGGTCTCGAGCAACTTGGCGACCGTCGTATTTGCCGGCAGCAGATCGCCGGGACGTATGTCCATGACCTCCACTACGGCATTCGCCGGAGCCTTAACCTGGCGCTCGTTCCACTGCGATTCCGCTTCTCTCAAATCCCCTTCTGCGGCGATCATCTGCGCTTTGGCGGCGGCTATGTCCTCGCGTCGAAATCCACGTTCGGCGCGCTTCTTTGCCGCTTCTGAAGCGCTTGTGTTGGCTTGAGACGCGGCTACCGATTGTTGGGCAGAAGCGAGCACCGCCTGCGCTGAGCGGTATCGGTTCTGAGCATCATCGAGGAACTGCTGTGAGACGACTCCGCTGCGCGCCAGCTCCTGCGCACGACGATAGTTCACTTCCGCGTTCGCGAGGTCAGATTGAGCGCGTTCCACTTCGGCCCGATGTGTATCTTCCATGTGTTCCTGAGACTTCGCTGTGGCCCGCGCTTCGGCGATGTCCTCGGGGCGATTGCCATGCAGCATCTTTTGGTAGTTCGCTTTGGCCTCTTCGTGCTTGCCGCGCGCAGACAGCAGCCGAGCATTCAGTTCGGAATCCTCGAAAGAAAGAATCACCTGACCGGCCTGAACGTGATCACCTTCGAGCACATTCACCTGGGCTACACGTCCGCCGACCTTGGATCCAACGCTTACGTTGCGAGCTTCCAGCGTGCCTGAAGCGGTGATGGTGTCATCTTTCTTCCACCAGGATCTGACTCCAATCGTGGCGATGACAACAACTAAAACGACGACGATTGCCACCCAGCGTTTCATGCTGACTTCTCCTTGCGCGATTGAGAAAGGGTGGGGGAACGTAGCGTCCCCTCTGCGGCTATTCCCCGCCAGAGAATTTCAAATGTGAGATCCTGCCATTTATCTAGATCCTTCGGTGAGCTCAGAGCCCAGATCATGTTCGTACCGAAAATGCTGTGCTGAAGTACGCGAGCGAGCTCCACTGGCGTGAGATCCGTGCGCAATTCGCCCAGCTCCTGCCCGCGCTGCATGATCTTTGCAATCAGTCCTCGTCCACCTTCTAATAAGCGACCCAGAAAGTTCGATAGCGTGTTGTTGGTCATCGCGACGCCGATCAGGCTGCGCAAAAGCAGCTGACTGCGTGCGGGACGCTCCGAAAGCCCGTAAATCATCTCAATAAGCACTGGGCGCACGCTCGCGGCTGTACGCGCCCGCTCCTCGGCTGCCTTGAGCACTCCAAGCTGCCGCTCCGCTAAGGCTTGGAGAATCGCTTCCTTGCTGGGGAAGTAGTTGAAGAAGGTTCCCTTCGCGACATCGGCAGCCTCGGTAATCTCCTCAACCGGAGTATTGGCGTAGCCGCGCTCCGCGAAAAGTCGCATGGCCGTTTCAAAAATACGAATGTGAGTCTCTCGGCGACGCCGTTCGCGCCTGCCATTCGGGGAAGCAATTTTTCTGTCTGAAAGCATCTCTGACCACCGGTCAATTTCTAAAGAACAGCCTACTGCTAAATATGACCGGCAGTCAATATTGATCAGTTGGTCAATAAGGGCTCAAGTGAAAAGCGCGTTTGCGTGAGTGCTGAAGAATTTCGAGTAGACCAGTGGGTTTTTCGATACTTCTGTGGCAATTTAGCCGCTTCCCCTTGCCTGACCCTTCGTGGTAGCACAGCAGTAGCTGTGTTGAGCTTCAGTTCCATATCGGGAATCAGGCTTCGGGCCGCGGGGCGCGGCGTCGAGGTCGGAACTGAATCCCATCGCGATCCCATGCCGATCCCATTCGCGATTTGGGATATCCTCCTCGATCCCATGGTGGACTGTCGGATATCCCATCTCATGGCATGGGATCTGATGGGATCTCGTCGGCTAGTCCTTTGGATTATGGGCATCGACGAAAAATATTTTTTAGTTCAGTGCCGAGAACGATCGGTTTGGCCTTCCCGCACGGAATCGGGGAACTCTGGGGACCGAAATCGGTGAACACAATCGCTGGAAATTGACTGCTAATTCACTGTTATTCACTGTTCCTAAGAAGGAATTCGCGAATTCTGGGCAAAATTTAAGGGGTTCTGGGTCGAACGCGAGAAATTCACTGTTTTTTTCATTGTTATTCAGTCTTGCCTGACTGAGGATTCCAATTGCCCAGTATGAGGCACTGAATGAGCCATTGCTTCCCTCCAGTTCGGCATGAGATCTCATATTCCCTCTTGATTGTGGGCCTACAATGGATCGTTGCAAATGTAGTCCTTCGGGAAGTGGTCCCTATGGTTTTCCCTGGTGGCGTGTCTTCTGCAAAAGTCGTTGGGCTGGTTGTTGTTTTATTGTCCTCTCTCATTTCTCTCCCGCTTCTCTGCCAGACAGTGCCGCCGCAAGCGGTTCCCAACGCCGTGCCCGAACTGGTTGTCGAAAGCAACCCTGATTTCTCAGGTTGGACTCTGCCGATAATTCGCAACCCTTTGCAGGCTGACCCGCGCCTAATTGCAGCCTTCATGCGCCCCTGGCTCCTCAGCGGCAGGTTTCTGAGCTTCAATGAAGATGCAAAGAGTACGCGGAGCTTACCGCAGGCAAAGTCGTATAAACTCACTCCGGATCCCTTCAACTGGTCGGCCATTTCGGATTCTCCAGACTCGGACAACTTCGTTTATCTTCCCGAACTGCCGCGTCCTGGTCATCCGAATACGGCGCAACGTATGGCCGCTGAACCGCCGCATCATGTGCCTGCCGCCATGCCGGCGAAGTACGACACTGCCCAAATTGGGAATCGTCCGGTAGGGCAAGGCATTAACTTCTTCTCAATCGAGAAAGAGATTGCGCTGGGCAGGGAGTTGTCGGCCCAGGTGGAACAAAGCGCGCGGTTGCTGACCGACGCGGAGATCACTGAATATGTGAACCGCAAGGCACAACTGCTGGTCCAGCATTCTGATTGCAAAGTTCCGTTCGTCGTGAAGATCGTTGACGACGATGAGGTGAATGCCTTCGCCCTCCCCGGCGGATTCTTCTACGTCAATACCGGCCTGATTTTGGCTGCTGACGATGAAGCAGAACTTGCCAGCGTGATGGCACACGAAATCGCCCACGTGTGCGCCCGGCACGCCACGAAGAATCTAACACGCGGAGAGATCTCACAGTACATTTCCTTGCCTCTGATATTTCTCGGCGGACCGGTCGGACTTGCGGTGCGCCAGATCTCCAGCTTTGCTATGCCTCTTTCCTTCCTAAAGTTCAGCCGCGATGCGGAACGCGAAGCGGACTTGCTGGGCATGCAGTATCAATATGCTGCGGGATATGATCCCACTGCCTTCGTGGATTTTTTCGAGAAGCTCGAGGGGGAAGAGAAGGAGCCCCACAACTTTGTTGCCCGCGCCTTCATGACGCATCCGATGACTGACGATCGTGTTCGTCGAGCGGAGCACATGCTCGAAAATCTTCCTGACCGGGACAGCTACATCACGGATACGAGTGAATTCGATCAGGTTCGCGATCGCCTCTCCAAACTCACACGTGGACGAGCACTGAACGGAGGCAAGCGTCCACATCCAACACTACGACGGAGAACCGGAACGCAGTAGCTCTTGCTTCCACCGAAGCCCCGGCTCTCTGGTTTCGTCAGTCCGTTGCTATCGTTCGAGCACGCCTTCCAGCATTTCAAAGAATTCCGGAAACGATATCTGTGCTGCGTCGGCGCCGTGGATCAAGGTATCTCCTTCAGCTCTAAGTGCCGCAATGGCGAATGCCATGGCAATGCGATGATCGTGCTCAGAATCAATCTCAGCGCCATGCGGCCGCTGCCCTCCCGGAACAGTTAAGCCATCTTCGTGCTCGGTCACCGTTGCCCCCATGGCTCGCAGATTGCGAGCTACGGCAGCGATGCGATCGGACTCCTTCACCCGAAGTTCCCGCGCGTCATGCACCACTAGACCGTCGCGCGTGTAGGGAGCGATTGCTGCCAGGACCGGAATCTCGTCGATCAGCGCCGCGGACTGTGCTCCGGCGAGAGCGATGCCTTTCAGCGAGCCAGCCTCAACAGCGACAGTGCCCATCAGTTCCCCATGCTGCTCTTCTACTTGAACCATGCGCACGCGAGCTCCCAAGCAGGTAAGCACGTCCAGAAGCACAGCACGAGTTGGATTCAACAACAATGAGTCGATGACGAGATTGCTTTCAGGAAACAGCGCTGCGGCGCAAAGAAAGAACGCAGCCGAGGATATATCCCCGGGAACAGCAGCCTCGATGGCTTTCAGCTGCTGGCCACCGCTTATGCTCACGCGATTTTTGTCGCGTGAGATCTTCGCGCCGAAAGCGCGCAGTGCCATCTCTCCGTGGTCGCGTGTGCGAACGGGCTCTTCAACGCTGGTCTCCCCATTGCTGAATAGCCCGGCAAACAGGACGGAGCTTTTGACTTGGGCGCTGGCAACCTGAGGTTTGTAATCGATGCTGCGCAGCTTACCGCCTTTAATATGCAAAGGCGCGTGGCCATCCTCTGAAGAAATAATGGCGCCCATCTGCGTAAGCGGCTCGATAACGCGACGCATCGGTCGGCGGGAAAGAGATTCGTCTCCGATCATTTCAGCAGCGAAGGGTTGGCCGGCCAGAATGCCCGAAAGCATTCGCATGGTTGAGCCGGAGTTTCCGCAATCAAGCGGATTGTGTGGAGCCTGCAGTTCGCCGCCATGGCTGGTAATCGTGATCTCGCCATTCGCTCTCGCTACGTTTACCCCAAGCGAGCGCAAACAATTGAGCGTGCTGGCACAATCCCCTCCACTCGAAAAATTGCGTAACCGAGTCGTGCCCTCTGCGAGCGCGGCGAGCATTGCATAGCGATGCGAGATGCTCTTGTCGCCCGGAAGGCGTATCGATCCAACAAGATTCCTTGCTGGCTTGATGATGACATCTTTCATGGAGTTCGATTTACTCCAGAGTAGCAGCTCGGTTCAGTTGCCCGGCGGCGAAGTCTTTATTTCCGGCAACGCGAAGGAGGTTCAGCCAACTAAATTAGGTTGACTTCCACTCTCATTCAACAGCACGGCGGATATGCTGTTGCCGAGCGCTGTACGAGGTTCCCCACGGGTGACAAGGTACCTCCCGATGCTCGTGAAGACTTCGAGGTACCGGGCCATGAAAGGCCGATCCATAACGACTTTAATCGCAACCTTCATTTTTGCAGCTGTTTCTTTCGCACAAACCTTCGGACCCAACATCACTCGCCCCGGAGACCCAAGAAATCCTCTTAAGCCGCCGAACTTAACCAGTGTTTCTGGCGTAGTTGTCGGATCTGACGGTGCTCCCATCGCTGAGGCTCGCATTGAGCTGCGCAACGAAAACACTGGGGACGTGGTTTCTTCAGGGTACACGAACACAAATGGCGTATTCGAGTTTGCAAATCTGCCTGCAGCATCGTACGAAGTAATCGCGACATCCGGCCTCGCGGAGGCACGCGAGCGGGTGGGTATGGATGGAGCACTTGGGGTAAAAATTCGGCTCAGCACAGTAAATGCGGCGGCCGCTCAGGCCGATGGGAAGGCAACGGTTTCGGTGGCCGAATACAAGGTTCCGCAGAAAGCACGCAACGCCTTCCACAAAGCCGAAGTCGCGCTCTCCAAAAATCGACAGGAAGAAGCAGGCAAGTATCTGGCGAAGGCTTTGGAGATTTTTCCCGACTACGCTCCGGCCTTGACACTGCGCGGTGTTCTCGCTCTGGATGCCGCGAACGTGAATGCTGCAATCACTGACTTCGACAAAGCAATTCATAGCGATCCAAGTTTCGCGCTTGCTTATACCGCGATGACGGCTGCCTTCAACCAACTCAATAAGTTCGACGATGCCTTGAAGTCAGCAGAACGCGCAAGCACTCTGGCACCACGTTCCTGGCAAACCTACTTCGAGATGGCAAAGGCCTATGTTGGCAAGGCCGACTATCAACATGCATTGCAGCAATTGGCCAGAGCTCAGAGCTTGAATCCAGCTGAATATGCTCCCATTCATCTGCTTCGCGCGCATGTAATGTTGGCACTAAAGGATTACAGCAATGCCATGAACGAACTCCAGGATTTCCTCAGACTGGCTCCGCAGGACCCAAATTCTGCGGCAGCAAAGACAGCCTTGGAAAAGCTGAAGGCCGTCACGGCATCTGCTGCGAGTCCAAGTGTCGGCAACGCCGCTCGGTAAACGCTAGCTCAGCTTGAGGCCGTCGAGAAATTGCCTTAGGACTCGTGCAAACTCAGTGGGGTTCTCGAAGGCAGCATAGTGTCCCCCTTTAGGGATCACCGACAATCTGGCTGCACCAATGTGCTGCTGAATGACTTGGGCGTTTGCCAGGGGAGTGAGCGTGTCTTCCTCACCGGCAATCACCAGCGTCTCGACATCGATGTCACGCAAGTCAGCAACCGAATCGGGCCGTTCAGCCATCCCTAGCTGAACTGCAACAAAGCCGCTGACTGTCATCTTTTCCATCATCCTGCGAGCTTGTGCGGCAATCTCAGGATGATTTCGCCGCGTGCTCTCGCCAATCAGAACCTGCATCTGCGCATCGAGAAATGGCGCTGTGCCGTGTAGACGAGAGTCTTCGATCGATTTCAGCCGATTCGCTCTTCCCTGTTCGGTATCAGCTTCCGCGCGCGTACTTGACAGCACCAGCGCCTGCACCCTTCCGCGGTGCTTTCGCCAGAACTCGAAGAGAATGTATCCACCGATCGAGACACCCACGAAGACGGCTCTCACAAGCTGTTCCGCATCGAGCAGGTGCTTCAGGTCCTCTGCGTGTTTGGCCATAGTCGCGGTTCCGTTCCCCACATCGGAAAGGCCGTGAGCGCGCAAATCCGGAAGAAGGAGTTGATATCGAGACGAGAGCCTCGCTGTAATTGGTTTCCAGAATTCGTGATGGACAGGAAAAGGATGGAGCAGAACGACTGGAAAACCAGCGCCCAACTTTTCATAGTAGAGCTGGATATCATCGCTGCGAATGTACATAGCTTTCTGAAGATCGGGGTCTCAGGTGGAGCTTCGACTGCGCTGACCGAGGAACGCCCACGTCACGAACCCAGCTGTTCCCAGAGCGGTCGCCAGCAGGAAAGTCGCTTTGAGCTTTCCAATCATCGCATCTGTCTTGAGTCGTTTCAGGACCACATTCTCTGCTTTGCCCTTTTTGGGAAATTCGTCCTTCAGGGCCATCTGCAACACTTGAGCCAAGTGAAGCGGGTAACGCTCTGTATTCTGACGAATCTGTTCCCGGCAACTGAAGCCGTCGGCGATCACGACTTCGTCTTCGGCTGCTTCGCGTACTGCCGGCAACAAGACTCTCTCCGCGCAGGCTTGCGAGACCTGGTATTTAGAGGCTTCAAATCCGAATGGACCGGCCATACCGCAGCAGCCCGAATCCAAGACCTCGGCCTTGATTCCAAGGCGTTTGAGAACTTGCTCTTCAGCCGCAGTCTTGAAAATTGATTTGTGATGACAGTGCGCCTGGACGATCGCCTTGCGCTGCAATTGCGGGAAACGGAATTCTGAGGCTTTCTTCTGAATGAACTCGCTCAGCAACATGGTTTGTCCAGCGAGTTTCTCAGTCAGCGGCTCTTCGGGCAAAAGATTCTTGAGTTCTTCTTTGAAGACGGATGCGCAACTCGGCTCAAGTACCACAATGGGATAACCCGCCTGGATATCACGCTCGAGAGTGCGCAGAATCCGCTTCAGATACACCCTGGCATCGTCCAGCATGCCGAAGTCATATAAGGGACGCCCGCAGCAAAGGTTTTCTGCCGGGATCCGCACGCGCCATCCAAGATGCTCCAGGACGTCAACCGCGGCACGCGCGGTGGCGGCGTGGAAATAGTTGTTGAACGTATCGGTCCAGAGAATCACTTGCGGGCCGGGAGAACGATCGGCTTTGCGGCTCGCAAACCAACTGCGAAATGTCTGCGGCGAAAACCGTGGTAGCTCGCGCTGCTTCGGAACATCCAGCGCCGCTTTCATCAGATCACTCAATCCCGGTGTCTGACTGAAGAAATTTGCAATGTTTGGTGCCAGGGAAGCCAGTGCTGCCCAGCGGTCAATATGACCGAAAGCCTCTGCGCTAAGTGGTCGCTTGTGCGCCTCGTAGTAGTGGGACATGAACTCAGCTTTGTACGTAGCCATGTCCACGTTGACTGGACAATCGCTCTTGCATCCCTTGCAGCTCAGGCAAAGGTCGAGAGCTTCTTTGACGTTTTCGTCCTGCCACCCGTCTTTGAGCTCCTCGCGCTGCAACATCTCAAAAAGAAGATGGGCGCGGCCGCGCGT
This sequence comes from Acidobacteriota bacterium, assembly GCA_003225175.1. Classification (NCBI taxonomy): domain Bacteria; kingdom Pseudomonadati; phylum Acidobacteriota; species Acidobacteriota bacterium. Next base: position 178,091 of record QIBA01000057.1, on the reverse strand, counting down.
CGAGTGCTTCTCTTCGAGCGTGACCATGTAGCTCGGGCACATCACTCCTTCCTCATGCCGCCTGCATTTGCCAACACCGACGCAACGCATCGTGCCGTGCCAGAAATGACCTTCGTCTTCAGGAAACTTGAAATGAGTCTTCGGTTCCCACGGCCGGAAGTCCGTTCCAAGGCGCAGATTCTCGTCAATCGGGAACGGATTAACGACTTTGTCCGGGTTCATCTTGTTCTGAGGATCCCAGATCGACTTGAACTCCCGGAACGCCTGTACCAGTTCGGGACCGAACATTTTCGGCAGCATTTCAGCCTTAGATTGACCGTCGCCATGCTCGCCTGAGATCGAGCCTCCATAGCTCACAACCAGATCGGTAGCTTCTTCGATGAATGCGCGGTAGTTGCGAATGCCCTCGACGGTTCGGAAGTCGAAGTTGATGCGAGTATGAATGCAACCTTGACCAAAATGTCCGTAGAGAGAGCACTCGTAGCCATGCTTCTCAAACAACCGGCGCAAGTCGCACAGGTAGCTCCCAACCTTATCGGGAGGCACTGCAGAATCCTCCCAACCCTCCCATGCAACCGGCTCTCCTGGCACAAAGGCAGTAGCGCCGAGTCCGGATTCCCGAATCTCCCATACCATTTTTTCTTCGCGTGTATCGTCGTAAAGCTTCATAGACGGAGCGCCGGGATGGGTCTTCAAACGCGCCATCATTTGGCGTGCCTTGGCGTCTGCTTCGGCTTTGTTTTCGCCACCAAATTCCACTAGCAAGAATCCCTTGCCTTCGGGCAAAAGAGGGAGGTCGTTTACGTTTAAACCTTTTCGCTTCATGTAACCGACGAGGCGATCGTCGATTCCTTCCAGCCCGATGGGCTTGAACTCGAGAACCTCGGATACATGATCACCAGCCGCGTACACGTCCGAATACCCGAGCACGACGAGCGTCCTGGAGGGTGGCGAATACACCAGGCGGAGCTTAGCTTCCAACACCATCACGCATGTGCCTTCTGTGCCCACCAAAGCTCGGGCAACATTGAAATTGTTCTCGGGCAGAAGTTCGTTCAGATTGAAACCTGATACCCGGCGTGGGATGTTTGGATATCGTTCACGAATTAGATTTGCGTATTTATCCCTAAGTCGTTTGAGACCAGCGTAGATCTCGCCGCGACGGCCACCTTCGCGAATGACGCTTTCCAATTCGGCTTCGCTGCTTTGTCCAACTTTCAAGTGGAGCCCGTCATAGGTAAGCACGTCCAGCTCAAGTACGTTCTCGTCGGTTTTTCCGGCCATCAACGCGTGCACGCCACAGGAGTTATTGCCGATCATTCCTCCCAGAGTGCAATGTGTGTGCGTTGCCGGATCGGGACCGAAGGTTAGGTTGTACTTCTCTGCCGCGGAGCGCACCTTATCGAGGACGATGCCCGGCTGCACGCGGACATACTTCTCGCGATGGTTGAGCTCGAGAATCTGATTGCAGTACTTGGAAAAATCGAGGATCACGGCAAAGTTGCAGCACTGACCACAAAGGCTTGTGCCACCCCCTCGCGAGAGAACAGGCGCTCCATGCATGCGGCAAAGCCGCATCGTAGCGATTGCATCCTCGATATATCGTGGAATAACAATGCCAATTGGAATCTGCCGATAATTGGATCCGTCGCTCGCGTAGAGCGCACGATCTCCATCGCCGAATCGGACCTCTCCTTTGATCACGTCACGAAGCGCATGCTCGAGTTCACGTGACTGGCGAAAGGATTTGTGTTTGGAAGAATCATGTGAGCTCGGAGGGAGAGTTGAAGGATCCGGTGTAGCCGGTGTGAGTGCGACGAGATTGGCCATACTTGTTTGGATTAGTGAGCTTCGTCTTCAGTTTCCCTGAAGAGAGACACATCAGCATATCTCTAAGAATGGCAAAGGCAGCCAAGCTGGCTGCCCTTGTCGAAGCGAAGCAAAGAACTTCAGCGGTGAGCCGCAGTCCTCTTTCGAGCCGTGGTGCCGCGTTTCGCGGGAGGCTTTTTGGCGGCAGCGCCCTGCTTGGCACCATCTGTAAGCGTCAACATGACGCCGCCTCCGGTATTCGGCAGGCATCCAGCGGGTTGACTCTGTGGCTGCGTAGGACTTCCGGCCAGTTGTCCAGCCGCACCCTGACCAGCGGCTGGCGGAAGCGCCTGATAACTTGTTGCCTTGCCTACCCACTTGCCGCTGAGCATTGTGCCTGGTTGCGGTACCTGCGCAGCCGGCAACGGCGTAGCCATTCGCAGCGTTACGTCGGCTTTGTTTTCTTGGATATCGTCATCCGTCGTCGCGAGTTGAAGCTCCTGAGCCGTAGCGCTAATCACTTTCGCCGGATGCTCAGTACTGCTCACCGGAATACCCTTGCCGTTCAGGAAAGTCCATACCTGCTGTGCAGCTTGCTCATTGCCTGAGCCGAGCACGAAGAGCCAGTCTCCATAAGCCATCTGCGAAACATCTGGATTCTGCTTCATGATCGTTGTGGCGAACTCGCACGGAGTTGGCGGCGGGGGAGCTTGAGCGATCGTGAAACCAGGCGGAGGGGTCGGAGAGTTCTGCGCCTGCACTTTCACTTGATCCCATCCATCGGTACTGCCGTGATATTTCTTGTAGTAATAGAGAGCAAACTTCTCAATCTGCTGTTGAGCAGCCGCATTACCTTGCGCTAAGTCAACCGCGCGCGCCGCATAGAAAAGTCCATTCAAATAATCCGGCGGGTTCGCCTGAAGATAGGCCGTTGCTAACGGGTACACATCCTGAAGGTTATTCGCATTCTCCGGGACGGATATAGCAGCTTGAAGTGCCTGCTGTGCGGTTTTGTAGTCCTTGCGCTGTACAGCCTCCATGCCGATGGCGCCGTTGAAGATCACCTTGACGCCGTTCTGCAGCTTGGTAAAGTCAGCATCCGACACACCGGCAGGATGGGGCATGGAATCCGCCGCCTGCAATCCGCGCTGCGCGTACTGCGCCGCCTGGCCGCACGCCTGCTGTTGACCCTGACTACATTGCTGGCGAGTGAGATATGTGAGCAATGCCAGCCCGCGGACGTTGTTCGGATTCGCCTGCAAGAGCCGATTCGCGGCGTCGGTCGTCTTCGCGGCATTGTTAGCTGCCTGGTATGCCGCCATCAATTGCTCGAGAGTCTCCTCCTTTACAACTGTGTTTGGATACTGCTGCAAAAAAGCCTCGAGCGCCTGGGCTTTGGCATTGGGATCGTTGTTACTAATCGCGCTCATGTATGCGTTGTATTCCGCAGGATCCTTGATCGTCTTTTGCTGCGGTTGAGCGCCGGCCTGTTGACCGGAAGCGGCTTGCCCGGGCTGGGCACTCTGGGCGTCCTGCGCAATGCCATATGGGGCAATTGCCAGCAGCGACATCGCGAGCAACTTCTTCATTCGAAGCTCCTTCATTCGCTGTCCGGCCAGAGCACTGAAGTGGCGGACTGCGTCACTCGGCACGAAAAGTTCTTGATATCTGAACCACACCGGCTTGCACCGGACAATCTACCTGGCTCGTTTCCCGCAGACCGTCCTGCGTCTGAGGTGCGCCTTTTGACCGCAGCCAGTAACCCCAATCAGCAACCGCTTCTGGCAGAGAAACGCTGATTATAAGAATGCACCGCGAACATAGCAAGATATGTTGCAGGTAACAAGCAGTCTTGTGACTCTTTACTCTTTAGATGCAAGTCACAGCTCGTTCTTGCGTGAGATTTTCGGAGACACGATGCGGCCAGACGCCACAAACGTAATATTGACACCGCAACTTTCTTGAGGTTCCAGGTTTGTCCGCGCTGGCATTTCGAGCGAGAACTACGCGAAAACGGTTCTTCTGTCTAGGAGAGTGTCTGTCCATGCTGCAATGCCACGACCTTTGCCCCGCTTCCCTCTATGAGCTTCTCGAGCTGTTGCGGTCGACCTGTCAAAACCGGAAAAGTGTCGAAGTGCATCGGGATAATGAATTTCGGCTTTAGCAGTTTGCATGCATAGGCCGCCTCGCGTGGAGACATGGTGAACAGATCCCCAATCGGGAGCATCACCAATTCAGGAGCGTAGAGCTCGCGGATGATCTGCATATCTCCAAAGACGTTGGTGTCGCCGGCGTGGTAGAACTTGAGTCCACCTTCAATTTCAATCACATATCCGCAGGGCTCACCGCCGTAGATGATCTGACCATCATCTTCAATTCCGCAGGAATGATCGGCATGCACCATGGTCACTCGCATACCCTCTACTGTTTGCGATCCACCTTTATTCATTGGCTGAATCTGCTTCGCGCCTTTTTTTTGGAGCCACATGCAAAGCTCGTAAACGCCGACAATCTTCGGATTGTGCTTCTTCGTTAGCTCGACAGCATCCCCGATATGATCTCCGTGTCCGTGAGTACAGAGCATCACGTCAATTTTCTTGAAGCTCTTCTTATCATTGGGACAAGCTGGATTATTCATCACCCAGGGATCGATCAGAATTGATTTGCCCGAGGCGGTCTCAATGTGGAAGGTTGCGTGTCCGAGCCACGTAATTTTGTTGCCTTTTAGATCGATCAATGAAATCTCCCTTGAGAAGCTGCTTGGCACTTAATTTGTATCAGGCGGCGTTGGTCTCACGTTCAAACCGAACTGTGCATGGAAAGGTCCGCAGAAGGTGCTCAGAAATTATTGTGATTTCCACGCCGACCACCCACCGATCAGCGAGTAGACGTTCTTGAAGCCCATCTTCTTCAGCATCCATGCTGCAAGCGCCGAGCGATTGCCGCCACCGCAATAGAGAACCATCTTGCGATTCTTGTCAGTTGTGATCTTATCGATGTCGCGCTCTAATACGCCGCGCGCAATATGCTTAGCGCCAGGAATCGTCCCGCGCTGTACTTCGTCAGTCTCGCGGACGTCAATCAAGTCGAAGTCTTCCTTCCGCTGCTGCATCGCCTTGAGCTGTTGGATGTCGACCTCCTGAATCTCGCGTTTAGCTTCATTGCACAGCTGATTGAATTCGGACATTGGCATCGGGAGTCTCTCCAAAAACAAATAATTTTATTAGCCCATTCCGCGAAGGGCAAAAGCCGACCTGCGCCTAATTTAAAGTTCGGAACCGGTATTTCATTTACTTGAGTAGTTGCTTCTGTTTTTGCAGTTGCCGTTTTTTTAGCGCGAGGAGCACAATACGCTTATGGCAGCCGCGACTATTCATGCTGGATTGGAAGTTCTCTTTACACGAGATCAGATTTCCAAGCGCGTTGCAGAGATGGGCGAGCAGATCTCACGGGATTTTACCGGACAAAAAGTCGTGCTGATTGGCGTGCTTAAAGGAGCGACAATCTTTCTCGCCGACCTGGCTCGGTGCATCAGCCTGGACGCCACTTTCGATTTCCTCTCCACTTCGAGCTACGGCAAAGGCCATCAGCAAAGCGGCGAAGTGCGCTTGCTGAAGGATGTTGATCATTCAGTCGAAGGCCAGAACATCATTCTCGTAGAAGACATTCTCGATACCGGTCTAACGCTCAGTTATCTGCGCAGAGTGTTGAGCGCGCATCAACCGAAAAGTTTGAAGATCGCGGCCCTGCTCGACAAACCGGCGCGTCGCATTCAGAAGATCGAAGGCGATTACATCGGCTTTACCATCCCAAACAAATTCGTAGTGGGATATGGACTTGACTATGCCGAACGCTATCGCAACCTGCCGAATATTTGCGTAATTCCACCGTCCGCCCTGGGTGACGAGTGAGTTAAAATCGTATTTCGGTCATGCCTATCGAGATTTCGGAAGCGCCACAGATCGCGGCAGCTCCGGCGCAAGCGGACTGGCAACGCCTTGCAGCAGTGATCGACCATACCCTTCTGAAGCCAGAATCCCCGAATATAAAAGTCCAGCAGCTTTGCCGCGAAGCGCTTGAGTATGGCTTTGCTTGCGTGATGCTGAACCCCACTAACGTAGCCCTGGCATGCTCTCTCTTGGCAGGCACTGGTGTAGAGGTGGGATCTGTTGTGGGATTTCCCTTTGGCGCCAACACCACGAGCGTAAAGCGCTACGAAGCTTTGGATGCCATTCGCCTCGGAGCTCACGAATTAGACATGGTGATGAACATCGGAGCGCTGAAATCCGGCGATCGCGCAATGGTGCAGGCGGACATGCGTGGGTTGGTTGAAATTGCGCATGGTAATGGCGCCATATTGAAGATCACGATCGAGACTGCATTGCTGTCACTCGAAGAAAAAATTCTGGCCTGTCAGCTCGCAGTCGCCGCTGGAGCCGATTTGGTAAAATCCAGCACGGGATTTTTTCACGCAGGAGCTGTTCCTGCCGACATCTCACTGATGCGGGGAGTGGTGGGCGACAAGCTCGGGGTGAAGGCCTCTGGTGGAATTCGCACGTTCGAAGATGCGCAGGCGATGATCGAGGCTGGCGCAAACCGAATCGGAACCAGTTCCGGCGTGGCGATCGTCGAATCCGCTCGCGCAAAGTCTTAGTCTGTCGCATTCAAATTCCATTCGCCTTTCGTTCTGCACACTTCGCTGCACCGACAGCGACCTCCTCTGAATCACACTGCTATCATTCGAATGCCGCATCATGAGTTCTAGCCGTACAAAATCCCCGGCAGCTGCCGCACCAGCTGAAACAAAGCTACAGTCTGTGGGGAATGGTGCGCCCAAACAGGGCTCAATCTCAGTCACCAGTGGCACAGCTGCTGATGTCTCTCTGAGGCTCGAAAACTTTCTCATCGATGTTGCTGACACTCTCAACAGCACACTCGAAATGGACAAACTGCTGGGACGAGTGGCCGAGCTGGTTCGCCAGATCATCGACTATGAGATTTTCGCGATCCTGCTGTTGAATGAACGTACCCAGGAGTTGCGCATTCGATTCCAAATTGGGCATACAGCTGAGACGGAGCGCCTCAAGATCAAAGTCGGCCAAGGCATCACAGGAATGGCTGTCGAGCGGCGCAGCTCAGTTCTTGTCGATGATGTCCGCAAAGAACCTCGCTACATTAACGCTCACCCGCTTGTCCGTTCCGAGCTCGCAGTGCCGCTGATTGCAAAAAAGCGGGTTATCGGGGTTATCGATATTCAGGCAAGCAAGGAGAAGTACTTCACAGAAGAACACAACCGTATCCTCACGCTTGTGGCTTCGCGCATCGCCGCGGCCATTGAAAATGCCCGCCTATACACTCGGGTAGCGCGACAAGCGCAAACGTTGACTGTACTCAACGAGATCAGCCGTGAATTGACTTCGATCCTGAATGTCGATCAGCTTTTCAAGCGTATTGGCGATTTGCTGACCCGAGTCATCGAGTACCAGATGTTTTCTATTCTGTTGCTCGACACCGAACGGAACATGCTGGTGCATCGCTTCTCGCTTCGCTACCAGGAGAATATTCATCTCAAGCACGACATCCCCCTCGGCCGCGGACTTGTAGGGTACGCCGTTCAGCACCAGGAGGCAGTGCTTGCGCCGGATGTAAGTAGAGATCCGCGTTACATTCAGCTGAACCCAGAGACTCGTTCCGAACTCTGCGTTCCTCTGATCTACAAAGAGCGGGCCATCGGCGTGCTCGATTTGGAAAGTACAGTCGAAAACGCGCGGCTCTATGAGCGGATCGCACGCGAGGAGCAACGTCTTGAGCGCGATCTCTCGATGGCCCGGGAAATACAGATTCGTCTCTTGCCACAGAGCCTGCCCCAACTGAAGTCTGCAGACCTTGCAGCCAAGTTCGAGCCTGCCCTAATGATCGGCGGCGACATGTTCGACTTTCTCGAATACAGCGGTGAACGTGTTGCCTTCGTGCTTGGCGACGTCAGCGGCAAAGGCGCGCCTGCTGCCCTGTACGCAGCGCTAGTAAGCGGTCTTCTGCGATCAACGGCGTCACTCGAGCCACATCCTGCGCAAATGCTATCCGCAATCAATCTGTCATTAAACGAGCGCCGGATTGAAGCACAGTATGTGAGCCTCGCGTATGCGATTTGGGACGACGACTCTCGCATCATGACCTTCGCCAACTCCGGACTCCCTCGGCCTTTTCTTTGCAAGAAGGGGGCAGTCAGCCGCATAGAGAGCACTGGCCTTCCTCTCGGATTATTTGAAGATGCGGATTACGATGAGGTGACAGTCCGCGCCGAGTCTGGCGACATCTTTGTACTGGTCAGCGATGGAATTTTGGACGCCTTCAACGCAGCCGGCGAGCAGTTTGGCCCCAAGCGCGTTGAGGAGGTGATCCAGCAGTCTTGCAGGTTGCAGGCAAAGGAAATCGTGCAGGCAATCTTCGATGCCGTCGACAAGTACCGCGGCACGCGCGCAACCTTCGACGATGAGACGGTGCTGGCTGTTAAAGTGAAGTAGAACGCGCAGTTATTGTCCAACTTGACGATCCCACAACGTCCATTCCACTATCGCAATCGCCGCAGTAACGGCGCTGAAGAGCTTCTCTGTGATGAATTACCGCTGACCGCCCTGGCAGCGAAATACAAAACTCCGTTATACGTATATTCTGCAACCCACATCGCAGATCGATTCAGAGCGTTCACATCCGCGTTTCGGGGCGTCCCTCACACCCTCTGCTATTCGGTAAAAGCGAATTCCAATCTCGCAATTTTGAAGCTGCTTGCCAGGATGAAGGCCGGCTTCGATGTAGTCTCAGGTGGAGAGCTAGAACGAGTGCTTCGCGCCGACAAGAGCGCAGTTCGCAGAGTCGTTTTCTCAGGAGTCGGAAAGACGCAAGAGGAAATCGATCTCGCGCTGAGGTCCGGAATTCTGATCTTCAATGTCGAAAGCGAAAGCGAGCTTGCTGTCCTCGCATCACGAGCAGCTTCGCTGAAAAAAAGGGCGCGAATGGCGTTACGAGTAAATCCAGACGTCTTTGCGGAGACCCATCCTTACATTTCAACCGGCTTGCGGGAGCACAAGTTCGGAGTGCCCATTCAGCGCGCCTGGGACCTTTACCTGGAAGCCTCGCGCTCGAAGTGGCTCGACGTTGCCGGCGTAAGTGTCCACATCGGCTCCCAGATCCTCGCCGTGGAACCGTTCATGGCGGCGATGAAACGCGTCGCTGATCTGGTGCGAGAGCTGCAGAGCGGCGGACACAACATTCGTTATGTCGATGCAGGCGGCGGCTTAGGAATCTCCTATTCACCTCAAACTGAATTCGATTTTGAGGGACGAGCCGTGGAGTACTCCCGGGCGCTACTGCAGGGCCTACACGGTTTGAAGGTGCATATTCTGCTTGAGCCAGGAAGAACGATCGTTGGTCCTGCGGGCGCTCTACTCACTCGCTTGCTTTACGTGAAGCAAAACGGCAGCAAGCGTTTCATGGTGACTGACGCTGCGATGAACGACCTGTTGCGGCCATCACTCTACAAGGCTCATCACGAGATTATTCCCGTAGCTCGGCAGCAGAACAGCTCAACAGGTGTATTCGATGTTGTCGGTCCGGTCTGCGAGACAGGCGACTTCTTTGCGCGCGATCGTGAGCTGCCGGAAGTAGCCGAAGGCGAGCTGCTGGCCATCCTGGATACCGGCGCCTACGGGATGTCACTCAGCTCAAACTACAACACGCGAACCCGTCCAGCAGAAGTTCTGGTCAAGGGCAACTCAGCAAAGCTCATACGCAAGCGTGAAACGATTTCCGATCTGCTGAAGTTGGAGTTGTAAGGGAGCTGCGGCCGCTCTCGACTGGATTTTGCTCAATAAGCAGAAATTGTTTGCCTCCGCTGATTTGGTCGAAATTTTGTCACTCGGGAAACAAACACCCGAGCGAGCGGTGCTCCAGTAAAGTTCTGCTGCTCACGTTCGGCTCCAACTCTCTCTCTTCCGGCTTCATCCAACAACACAACAATTTCGAGTATTCGACAACACTGGCCGGCGCGCACGCGCAAGGACCCATTGTTTGTTTCGGGAGGAGATTTTCAATGAAGCAGCCCAAATGGCTGGTTTCGAGCATGCTGCTGACAGCGATGAGCCTGCCAGCACAAACTTTTGGAGGCGCCCGAGTCGTGCAAAGTGCACAACCAGTCGCGTCGCCAAGTCACTATTATCTTGAGACGGCCGCTAAGAAGACGGTGCCCAAGCGCCGTTCCAAAAAGAAATCCGCGGTGATTGTCGGTGGTTCCGCCTTAGGTGGAGCGGCAATCGGCGGACTTGCAGGCGGCAAGAAAGGCGCCGCAATTGGCGCACTGGCCGGCGGCGGTGGAGGCTACGTCTATGATCGCAAGAGCCAGAAGAAACCTGTGATTCCCAAATAGCTCACGCTCGCGCAAAAGAAAAGGCCCAGTCCGCCAGACTGGGCCGCTGTGCTAGTGCTCAAAATATCATCTTAGCCGCAAACTGAAGCTGCCGCGCTGAACCAGAGTCTCCATTTGGGAAGCGAGTCGAGTTGATTACCCCGAATGAGGCGGAACCTGCAGCTGCAGTCCGGGTCGAATTGACGAAACCAAAGTTAGGATGATTGGCTAGGTCGAATGCTTCCGCCCGAAGCTCGAGCCGCAGGCGCTCGGTGATTCTGGTCGTCTTAGCTAACGACATATCCAAGTTCTTGAAATCGGGCCCAGGCACCGAATTGCGTCGCATGTTCCCGAAGTGAAAGATGGTTGTCGTGGTCGCGCCATTGGAGACAAGCACTGCAGGAATCGCATACGAAGTTCCCGCCGCACATGCGCCCTTGGTGGGATCGCATACTGAATTTGGCGCCAGCCACTGAATAAGGCCACTCTGTGACCCAGAAGTGATGATTTGATTGACGATTGTTACCGGTCCGATTTGGTCCGGCCTGTTGGTCGGGACGCCGGTAAAGGTCGTAGACGAGACGCCATTCAATAAGGAGATCGGACTTCCCGATTGCAGGCTGAGAACGCCGCTTATGCGCCAGCCATCGACGAAGCGGTTTCCTTTAAATGGCAGTTCGTACAGACTGGTGAATACAAACCGATGCCTGGCATCGAAGTCTGACAGCCCATAATCCTGGCGCACGTTCAGACTGTTTTCGGCGACCGCCGATCCGGTCTGCGATGCATAGTCCAACGATTTTGACCACGTATAGTTCGCCGAGAACTGCAGGTTCCTGGCTAGCCTTCGCGTTGCCGTAGCCCACAGTGCGTTGTAGTTCGAATTACCGTTACTTACCCGAGTCGTCATACTGGTACCCAGCGCGGCGCCGGGAAGAAGGGGGCTATTGGCAGCAATCGTTGGAAACGGCCGTGACTGCGCGCCCGTGGTCGTGTTGGTGTAGAAGGGCTGGTTCAAATTGATTTGTTGACGCAGGTGCGTTCCCTTCGACCCGAAATATCCGACCATGATCGCCGTCGAAGGAGAAATCTCCTGCTGGACATTAAGGTTGTAGGACTGCACGTATGCGTTCTTGAAGTTCTGATCCACGGTATTGACCGAGGCGCCGGCGGCTGCGGCGTCGGATGCCAAGGTCGCGAAGCTTGTGAAAGGCTTGGCGGTACTTCCCGAGAAGCGCGAGGGACTCACGAATGGCGGATTGCTCGCCGGGAACGTGATCGGAAGCGGCTGATCGACCGCCCAACCGTAGCCAGAGCGCAATACGGTTTTCCCATTATGAAACACATCCCAGGCAAAACCCAGTCTGGGCTCAAAGTTCTTGTTGTTCTGCTGGTAGAGCAATGGCAGGGCGGACGAGCCAGCCTGAACCAGAGTGCCGTTCGGCAGGAACTCGGCCCAGCGGTTGTCCTTCTCGAAAGGCGTCATATTCCACTCATAGCGCAGCCCAAGTTCGAGCGTGAGATAGGAGGCGACCTTGAAACTGTCCTGAGCGAAGAAATCAAGAGCGCGCTGAACAAAGTGCGGAGTCACATCTCCGACGCTGGTGTAGAGGAAGGCATTGCCGTTGATGAAGTCGGTGGTATTCGCGAATTGGACGAACCCGAGGTCATGCTGGAACGTGCCGTTGTCATTCACCTGCCGGCCTTCCCAACCGAATTTGAAAGTGTGCCGGCTGCGAAGATAAGTGACCGTGTCGCTGAGCACGGTCGTGAGATCGCCGCGTCCCTGCGGAAATCCAGAGACGCCGCCGAAATCCAATCCCCCTTGCTGAATATTGATTTCAGGCAAGCCGACGGGTCCACTGCGCCCATTGTTGATCCCGAACTTGGTTGGGTCGTCTTTGTTGATCGCGTCGAAAATGATATGGATCCGGTTGAAGCCCAGGCGCGCTTCATTGACAAGCGTTGGGTTGAAGACATGGCTCTCGCCCACCGTTAGCAATTGTCGTTGGGCGGTGCGCTGGTCGCCATATCCCGGAACCGTGCTGCCGCCATTGGCGTCGGTTGGTTCCGTCCGGACGTCTTTCTGTAATGCGTAATAACCGTGTACCCGGTCTTTCTCGCTCACGTTGTAGCTGATGTCACCGGTCCATTGATCGAGTTTCACCGGAGCCGATGCCGAGCCAATGAACTTCGAGCCAGACGAGTCATTGGCTTGAGGAATCAGTGGAACCAGTTGCCGCACTGCCGCGCTAGATGAAGCCAGAGCCGCTGCCCGCTGAGCGGAATTAAGAACCGTTTGGTTAATCGTAATTCCCTGCCGTTGCCGCAGTCCTTCATACGAACCATAGAAAAACAACTTGTTTTTGATGATGGGTCCACCCAGATCGCCACCGAAATCGTTGCGGATAAATTGCGATTGCGGCGCCCCGACTTTGTTGAAGAAGTTTCGCGCGTCGAAGTAATTGTTGCGCATGAAATCGAACGCCTCGCCGTGGAAGCTATTCGTTCCTGAGCGGGTCACCATATTCACGACCGCACCGGAGTTGCGCCCTGATTCTGCGCTGTAAGTAGAATTATCGACCTTAAATTCATCGAGCGTCGCAATCGAAGGCTGAAAGGTGATCTGACCATTGGTCATATCGGCAAGGTTGATGCCATTGACCAAGAAGTTCACAGCATCCTCCCGCTGACCAGCAGTATTGAATGCAAGTGAGCCTTGGCCGCGAATCGGCTGTGCCAAAAATCCATTGGCTGGCGGCGTTACGGAACCTGGAACGAGGAATCCCAAGTCGACGAAATGGCGTCCATTCAGAGGAATCTGCTGCACATTCTTCGGGTCCATGACTTGACCCACCGTCATGGTTGTCGACTCAACGACGGGTATCTCGCTTGCGACGGTCACTACCTCAGTTGCCTGCGCTACCTTTAGCTGAAAGTTCTGCACCGCAGTTCGTCCGACATCGAGAATGAGGCCTTTTGCGCGCTGCCTCTCAAGGCCAGCTGCCTGAACATCAACGTCATACGCACCCACCGGCAGCGCAGGGACCTGATAATTCCCGTTTGAATCAGTTCTTGTGGTTTGCGACACTGACGTCGCTGTGTTCGTCACTGTTACTGTCGCGCCAGGCACCACCGCCCCACTGGGATCGGTTACCTGACCTTGCACGGCCGCCAGCGTTTGGCCAATCAGGCTGCTGGCACTAACCAGAACGAGTCCGAAAGCAACAAACCGCAGACTGCTGGAGAATCTTTGCATGTACCGTCTCCTGTATCGTCAAACCCCTCTTCTCGGGGTGAATTTCTTGCCCAAGTGAGAACAGCCGATCTACATGTCTGCAACCTCCCTACCATTCATCATCCCCGATAAGCTATTGATTGTCAGGCACTAACTTTCAGATTTCGTCCAGAAATATTACAAACGGAAAGCAGCTACAAAATTCAGAAGTCCGGGATTCCGATTTTGGGACGAAAATACATCAATGGCTTACCCCACTCAGAATCCATCCCAAGCTGCCTACAAGTCCGTCTGAGTGCTAACCTTGCCTGCCTGAATGGTGAAGTGGACCGAGCTTCTGGGATTCGTTACCGGAGCAATCTGCGTCTGGCTGCAGGTGAAGGAGAACGTCTGGAACTGGCCTGCTGGAATCGCCAATAACATCTTCTATGTCGTCGTTTTCTGGCGGTCGGGGTTGTACGCGGACTCGCTGTTGCAGTGGTTCTACATCTCGATCTCGATCTATGGCTGGTGGAATTGGTTACGTGGCGGGGTGGCGCATTCGGAGCTGAAAATAAGTCGCACCTCGCAAAGTGGCATGCTTGTTTATGTCGCACTCACTGCTGCAGGCACCATCCTCTTCCATGAGCTCTTACGCCGATACACTAACAGCACAGTCCCATTCTGGGACGGACTCACAACGGCCATGAGTCTTACTGCTCAATACATGCTCACTCGGAAAGTCGTCGAGAACTGGTGGTGGTGGATTGCGGTTGACGTAATTTACATTGCCCTCTACGTCTACAAGCACCTGTATCTGACCAGCTTGCTCTACGCGATATTTCTGGCAATGTGCATCGCAGGTTGGCGCGAGTGGCAGCGCAGGATGACGAATCTTCCGGCGTCCGAGAGTAAACAAGTGCTTGCATGATCAAGCGAGTAGCAATTGTCGGAGCCGAGTCCACAGGTAAAACCACGCTCGCCCAGCAGCTGGCAGAGCATTTCGGAACGGTCTGGGTTCCCGAATATGGACGCGAGTATACCGAAGTCAGCGTCGGACGCGAGGCGTTCTTTGATTACAAGTGGCGCAATGACGAATTCGTTCTTATCGCGCAGAAGCAGATCGAACTCGAAGATCAGCTAGCAAAAACAGCCAATCGCGTGCTCATTTGCGATACCGATGTGCTTGCCACCTGCATCTGGCAAGAACGTTACATGGGAGCTTGGTCACCCGAGGTTGAGAAGATCGCCAAACAGCGTACGCATGACCTCTACTTGCTCACTGACTGTGACATACCCTTTGCCCAGGATGGGCTACGCGACGGCGAGCACCTGCGGCAATGGATGACTAACCGCTTTCGCCAGGAGCTCACCGAACGGGAATTGCGCTGGACCTTGATCTCCGGGAAAGACGAACAACGCTTGCGCACAGCAGTAGCCGCAATCGAAAAGCTCCTCAATCCGTCTGTTTGATCTTTGTGGAGTGGCTTAGGAAATCTTTTATGGTTGAAGCCGAGCGAGTTCCTTGCGATACAAGTCGTTTCCCGGGAATTCTCGCGAGAGTGCGGAGAGCAGGTCGCGCGCGGTGTTGCGGTCCTTGTCACGCAGCGCTGCGACCGCCAGCAGCAGGCGAGCGAAGGGGGCGAAGTAGTGGCCTTTCTCAGCCGTGATGCGTAATTTTTCCAGGCCCTCTACTTTGTCGGTTTGCGCTCCCCCAATATGTAAGATCCAGCGAATCGGAGCGGGATTCAAACCCAACAGATAATTCTCAACACCGACGGCAAGATAAGCGTCGTAGTAAGACGGATCGGCAGCTAACAATTTCTCCGCGATCGCCCGCGAACTCTTGGTGTAGCTGAGCGCCAAGAGGTTCTTTTTCTCGATCATCGCCGTGTAGTCACTGCGCAGGCCGTTGATCATCACTAATGAAAACAATGCGTGCAGATCATTCGGCGCTCTGGCGAGAACTTTGCTCGCGATCCGTTCGCCGCGCTGAAGTTCATTTTCAAAAGCTGCTCTTACGGACGGGTCTGGTGAGAGCTTCGGACGCTTCTCGAACTTCTCGTTTTGCGTGAAGAGGTCAAACTCCAAAATCTTCAGCCGATTGAATTCAGCAAACAGAAATGCCGCTGCATTCGAGACTGGGCCCATCGGATCATCAGGATGCGCTTGCTCCCATTGCGCGAAAGTCAGGTGCGCAGCAGAAAAGTCCAGGTTGTACATCTGCTCAAAGCCGCGATTCAAATCAACGGCAGAGGCCGGATCAGACGCGGAGCATGTCGCAACCCCAGCAAACCACGCAAGCAGCAGACACAAACCACCTCTCACCAACCTTGCTGCAACAAAACGTGATTTGGCGCAGTACTTCCTCAACGGAGTGGCAACCCCAACAGATGCTACAGATGTGAACAATGGAAGGAAAGTAAAGTTGCGTTACCGGTCAAGATACGCAGGGAACAAGCGGCCGGCCGCCCCAGCGCATTCGTGAGAGCGACGCTGGAGCGGACCCATTCGTACCGCCTTTTAATGAGGAATCGTGGAGTTTGTCGTCGAAGAGCAGTTTGTTGAATTTATTCCCGTCGCTTGATTTGTCCCTGCGGGCGAATTTGTTCCCGTCCCTGGAGTTGTTCCGGTAGTTGCCCCCTGAGTGGCAGTGCTGCTGCCGGAGGTTCCTGGAGTGACTTGAGCACAGTTTGTCGTGGGCGCAGTGCCAGCGGTTCCGGTGCTTCCTGTCATGGAACCGGTCGTTCCCGTTGTGCCCATATTGCCCGTGGTATTGCTGGTGCCAGAAGTCCCGTTAGCGCTAGTCGAGCCTGCGGTGGACCCAGCTGCGCCGACGTTACCGCTGGCGCCAGGCGTTATTGCTGAAGTGCCGGTGGTCGTGCTCGGATTCGTCGTTGAGGTCCCGCTCGCGCCTACCGTGGTGTTCTGATTGGTGGACGTCGAACCAATTCCGCTCGATGTACCCGTCGTGCTGCTACTCGGGTTCGCGCTGGTGGATTGACCAGCCGTGCTGCTGGTCTTAGTTCCGGTTGACGGACTGGCGGCCGGAGCCATCGGACCCGCCGCCGTGCTGTTTTGAGAACCCATGGTGGCTGTGCTGTTGGTTGTTGTGCTTGGACCGGCACTGGTGCTGCTTCCGCCCATTGTCGATCCTGTAGATCCCGCTGTCTGCGCTCCTGCCCAGGCAAATGCCATGAGCAAAACCGGAGCTGCTAACCATGTTCGTTTCATTTCTTGGAATCCCTCTTGAGTGAGAAGTTGAAATTTCCTTTGATTAAGAAACGTTTGCGTCGGAAATACCGGCACTTTGGATTTTGAATGGCTTGCCTAGGTTGGATTCGGTCGTCTGCTGGGGCAGATGCTCGAAATCGCGTGCTGCTGAATTCTCCCGATTCAGCTCCGCCGAATTGAGTCGAGAAGCGCCACGCCGAACTGAGACAAACACTGAGCTTCTCTTCTCATCTGACACAATCGTGCTTCTTCTCGGCTATTCAGGCTGGCTCTCCCGCCGCGCAGCTCTCTTCGACGTAGTTCTTTGCGCGACGTTTTTCTGCGCACAAACCGGACCAACCGCGACGCCGGCGCAAACACCTCACACATCGCAGCAAACGCAAGAGGTGCTTCCTTCCTACGAAGGGCAAAACGTCTCTTCTGTCGAGCTCGCTGGACAGCCCGAACTGAAAGCAGACAACCTGCTCCCCCTTCTCGCACAGAAAGCAAATCAACCGTTCTCGCAGGCGAAGGTGGATGAGACGGTTGCTGCATTGAAACGTGCAGGCCGCTTCCATGACGTCCAAATCCAGATCCGGCCGGAGCCCGCAGGCGTGCGGGTACTCTTTATCCTCGAACCTGCTGTGTACTTTGGTGTGTACTCATTTCCGGGAGCGGAACAGCGCTTTGCGTATGCACGTTTGTTACAAGTTGCCGAGTATCCCCCTCGCGGACCTTACACGTCGGTCGACGTAGCCAATGCGCACAAAGCATTAGAGAGATTCCTGCAACATGAAGGATATTTTCAGTCCACGGTAAAGCCACGGGTTGTTACGGATCGAGTCCATGGGCTCGCCAACGTCTACTTCGACATCAACCTCGGACGCAAGGCAAAGTTTGGTAAAGTCGCGCTGTCTGGAGCCACTCCGCAAGACACAGCTCTTCTCCAATCCAAGGTTCATTCGTTCCGTGCGCGGCTGCGCAATGCCGCCATCCGTGAAGGAAAGACCTACTCACTGAAAACTCTCCAGAATGCCACCAACTATCTGCAGAATTCGCTGATGAGCAAAGATCATCTCGATGCCAAGGTGAAGCTCATCTCCGCCAATTACAACGCCGGCAACAATCGCGCAGATATCACGTTCAACGTGCAGAGCGGCCCGTTCTATCACGTGAAGGTTCAGGGCGGCCATGTGTGGAGCTGGACCAAGAGGAAACTGCTACCGGTGTACCAGCAGGTCGGAGTCGATCCCGAAATTATTCAGGAAGGTCGCAAGAACCTGGTCTCTCACTTTCAGTCGAAGGGATATTTCGATGCGAAGGTAGATGTCAACACGCAGAAACAAACCGATGGTGAAACGATCGTTTATCAAATCGCGAAAGGACCGCGACACAAAGTAAAAGACGTCGACATCGCCGGCAACCAGACGCTAAAAGAAGACGACCTGCTCAAGCACGTGCCGGTGAAAAAAGCCCACATCTTTTCTCACGGAAGCTACAGCGAGAATTTGCTCCACACCAGCATCAAGAACCTGCAACGCGTCTATCAGGCCAATGGCTTCAGCGACGTCAAGGTCACCCCGGAGGTCCACAATCAGGCAGGCAACATCACCCTGACGTTCCGAGTGGTTGAAGGCGAACGCGACATCGTCGAAGCCATGCACGTCGAAGGCAACGACACGCAATCGCTCTCGGTATTAGCCCCGAAGGGTCTGAACCTCGCGGCAGGCAAACCTTATTCTCAGACGCTCGCGCAGCAGGACCGCAATACCATCATGGCTAATTACCTGAAACTCGGATATCTCAATGCCAGCTTCCGGCAAACAGCAAAGCCAATCGATAAAGATAAGCACCGCCTCGAGGTCAGCTACCTTATTGAGGAAGGTCCGCAAGTCAGAACCGCCAGTGTCGTGACTCTGGGCCGTGGCGAAACGCAACAGTCACTGATCAATCGCGTCGCTCCCATTTCGCCCGAAGCTCCGCTGCGGGAAGATGACATGCTCGCCAACGAGACTCAGCTCTATAACCTGGGAGTATTCGATTGGGCAGAGATCGATCCCAGGCGACGCATCACTACGCAAACAGAAGAGGATGTGCTGGTAAAGGTCCACGAGGCGAAGAGGAACGATCTGACTTACGGATTTGGTTTCGACGTAATCAATCGTGGCGGCAGCATTCCCAGCGGAACCGTAGCTCTGCCTGGGCTTCCCGTCGTGGGATTGAATAAGAACTTCAAGACCAACCAGAAGACTTTCTATGGACCGCGGGCTTTGATTCAATACACGCGCAAAGACCTGTGGGGCAGAGCCGAGACAATCAGCTTCAATGCCTTAGGCTCGCGCCTCGACCAGCGCGGTCAGATCGCGTACACAGATCCGTACTTCCGCGGGAGCAATTGGGCGTCGAGCTTCAATATTGGTGGAGAGCACGATGCGCAGAATCCAATCTTCACTTCACTGATTGGACAGGCAGGATGGCAGCTACAACGTCCTCTGAATCAGGACAAGACAACGAATCTGTTTCTCCGTTACAACTACTCGCAAACAGGGCTCACGAATCTGCTGATTCCCGATTTAGTACCAGCTTCCGATCGCCATGTACGCCTCTCGACTCTGTCGGCTACTTATGTGAGAGACACGAGAGACTTCCAACTTGATGCCCACAAGGGCCTTTACGAAACCTGGGAAGCCGACTTCAATCCTTCGGCTCTGGGTTCTAATTTCAATTTCGGAAAGTTCCTCGCCCAGACCGCATACTACAAGACCATGACGCAGCGCAAGATCGTTTGGGCAAACAGCGTGCGGACAGGGTTTGCCACTGCCTTTAGCGGACATGTTCCCCTCAGCCAGGAGTTCTTCACCGGTGGAGGCAATACTCTGCGCGGATTCGCCCTGAACGCGGCGGGGCCGCAGCGAGTTATCCCGGCCTGCGGAAATCCGAGCGATCCGAACACTTGCTCAAAGATCACCGTGCCCGTCGGCGGCAATCAGTTGTTCTTGGTCAATTCCGAGTTCCGCATTCCTGTGCCGCTGAAGGAAGGACTCGGAGTAGTTCCCTTCTACGACGGCGGCAATGTGTTCCGCACGATTGGTTTTCACGGTCAGTACACGAACACGGTGGGACTCGGATTCCGCTATGCAACCCCAGTAGGACCGGTTCGCGTGGACTTCGGTTACAACTTGAATGCTCCTCCGGGAGTCAAAACATGGCAGTACTTCATAACGATCGGACAGGCATTCTGAGCGGAGTTTAGGGCCCCTTGAGCGCAGCGCCAAATCTACCTCCTTATTACCACGAGCCGCCCGAGAAGCCACGCCTGGTTGCGCAGCCTGCGCCTCGCAGACGCTGGAAGAGAGTTGCTGCCTGGACCCTAGGCATTCTGCTGTTTCTCATCATCCTTGCCGTGCTCACGGTGTACGTACTGTTTCACAGCCGTGGAGTCCATCAGTACGTACTGCGAACGGCGCAAGAGAAGATCACGGCTGCTCTGGGTTCCCAGGTCCGAGTACGCGATTACGCGCTGCACTTCAACGGAATCTCACCCAGCCTGGATCTTTATGGAGTCGTAATTAACGGAGCGAATCCTTACCCGACTCCGCCTCTGCTGACCGTAGATCATCTTCACGCGGGAATCCGGGTGGTCTCCCTTGTCAGCAAGACGTGGTACATGGACGACGTGACCGTCAACCATCCCGTGGTCCGACTGTTCGTAGATGCGCATGGCACCGATAATCTGCCGCAGACGAAGAGCAGCGGGCAAAAGAACAATACCAGCATCTTCGATCTAGGCGTGCGCCATGCCCTACTCGACAACGGCGAGATCTACTACAACAACCGCAAGAGTGCGATGAGCGCCGACCTGCACGACCTGAACTTTCAGTCGGCGTTCGATCCTTCGCAGAAGAAGTACTCAGGCACGCTGAGTTACAAAGATGGACACCTCAACCTCGAGAACTTCAATCCGATACCGCACGACTTGGCCGCACAGTTCGACGTAACTCCGCAGCAATTCAAGTTAACGAATGCCACGCTGCATAGCGGCAACTCGCACTTTATTCTTAATGCGACGCTCACCGACTTTGTACACCCCCATGTGAATGCCACGTATCAGGCACTGCTCGATGCAGGGCAAATTCGGAAGACATTGAAGAACGCTTCGCTGCCGATCGGACTGCTGCAGGCTGATGGCTCGTTGGAATATCAAGCCAAGCCGGATACTCCGATGCTCGCGCTCATCGTCGTCGATGGCGGACTGAGCAGCCGCGAACTTCAAGTAGTCGCCCCGTCCTTACGCGCGAACATCCGCGACATCGGAGCGCGCTATACCGTGCGGCAGGGGAATCTCGAAGTAAAGAACATGCACGCGGGCCTTCTAGGTGGCGAGCTGATCGGCAATCTGAAGATCCACGACCTCGTTGGCAAGTCGCAGTCTCATCTCGTGGCGGATCTTCGTGGAGTCAACGTTGCTGATCTGAAGGCGATGATGAATTCACCCGCCCTGAAGCAGGTCGCACTAACGGGTCGCGTGAACGCTGACGCTGATGCCACCTGGGGACGCACGTTCGACAATCTGGTTGCGAAAACCAACGCGACCGTAAAGGCCGCCATCGCATCAACGGGCGGAAGTGCAGCTCCAGTGCCACTCAACGGCGTGATCCACGCCAGTTACGCCAATGCAACCAAATCGATCGCCCTGGCAGATAGCTACATTCGTCTCCCGCAGACCTCGCTGAATCTAAACGGAACCGTGAGCGATCGCTCGGCGTTGCAGGTTCGCCTGCAATCAAACGATCTGCACGAACTCGAAAACATCGCCGATAAATTCCGTGCTCCAGGCTCGCAACCATTCGGCCTCGGAGGCACCGCCAGCTTCAACGGAACTGTCCGTGGATCGATGACTGCTCCGCACTTGAATGGAGCGTTGAATGCCGACAATCTGACGGTCCATGGGACGCAGTGGAAGGTTGTGCGCACGAACGTCGACGCCAGTCCCGGCCTGGCGAGTTTGACAAACGGAGAGCTCGATCCCGCAGATCGCGGCCGTATTACCTTCAATCTCAGCGCAGGTCTTCATAATTGGGCATTCTCGAATACTAGTCCTATTCAGGTCGGGCTCAACGCCAATAATCTAAATGTCGGCGAGCTGGCAAAGGCCGGAGGAGTTACGACTCCCATTAAGGGAACGCTGGCAGCAAATGTCGCCGTGCACGGCACGGAGTTAAATCCTATCGGTCAGGGAACACTAAGCCTTACCAACGCTCAAGTAGCAGCCGAGCCAATCAATTCGCTCAACGTCAATTTCAATGGCACGGGCGACGTCGTGAACGCGAAACTGGCCGCTCGCATTCCTGCGGGAGCCGCAAACGGTAACCTTATCTATTATCCAAAGACGCAGGCGTACGACCTGCAACTACAGGCGCCGGGAATCCAACTAGCGCAATTGCAAACCGTAAAGCAGCGCGGAATGGATCTCTCCGGAGTACTCAGCCTGATCGCCAACGGACACGGAACAGTTCAGAATCCCCAACTCACGGCTTCACTGCAGATTCCCAAACTGGTCATCGACAAACAGACGGTGAACGGGATCGCACTAAATGCGAACGTAGCCAACCATGTCGGCAACTTCGACCTGAACTCGCAGGTGCTGAATACGTCGATCCGAAGCCACGGGAAAGTAAACCTCACGGGCGACTACTATGCAGATGCAACCCTCGACACTCAGGCGATTCCGCTCGAAACCATCGTAGCCGCCTACGCTCCGGCGCAAGCTGGAAAGCTGTCCGGCCAAACAGAGCTTCACGCTACTCTGCGCGGACCACTGAAGAACAAGAACCGCATCGAGGCTCATGCCCAGATTCCGATGCTGAACGTAAACTACACCAACACCGTGCAAATCGCGGCGGTGAGCCCGATTCATATTGATTACATGAATGGCATCCTTTCCCTTCAGCGGGCTCAGCTGCGCGGTACCGATACCGATCTGGCACTTCAGGCACGCGTGCCGATGAATGACCCCAATGCGCCGGTTTCGCTGCTGGCGCTCGGGACGATCGACCTCAAATTGATCGAGCTCTTCGATCCAGATTACGTCACTTCGGGACAGTTGAAGCTAAACATTAACTCATACGGGAACCGCGCGAACCCTGACGTTCAGGGACAAATTCAGGTTATGAATGCCGGATTGGCCAGCGGCGATCTTCCCTTAGGATTGCAAAATGGGAACGGCGTGCTCACCTTGACGAAAGATCGTCTGAACATCACCAGTTTCAAAGGAACAGTAGGCGGAGGAGAGGTTACGGCAAGCGGTGGCGTAGTCTATCGTCCGGCTTTGAATTTCAATCTGGCACTCGCTGGACGCGGCATTCGCCTGTTGTATCCAGATGGCGTACGGACTGGCTTGGGAACGAACCTTGCGCTCACCGGCAATTTGAATTCTGCGCTACTGACCGGACAGGTTCGTATCAATCAACTCTCCTTCGCTCCCGATTTTGACCTCATGGACTTCATTGGACAATTCTCGGGCGACACTGTTCCCGCTCCCTCGCAAGGCTTTGCCGATAATGTAAAGCTGGATCTCAGCGTCGCCGCGACCAACGGGATTAATCTCACGAGCCGCACCTTGAGTCTGGATGGCACCGCCAATCTTCAAGTTCGTGGCACAGCCGCGGATCCTGTGATTCTGGGCCGAGTGAATCTCTCAGGCGGCGACCTGATCTTCCAGAACAACCGCTACATTCTCGAAAGCGGAACGATCGATTTTGTGAATCCCTACCAGACTCGTCCGGTGGTGAATGCCGCGGTAAGCACGACCATCCAGGAATACAACATCATGATGCGCTTTGATGGTCCAGCGGATCGTCTGCACACTTCGTACACCTCAGTGCCATCACTGCCGCCTTCGGACATCATCAATCTCATCGTGAGAGGAAAAACAACGGAAGCTCAGGATGTAAGTGGATCGCAGCCCGGCAGCATGGGCGCAGAGTCGCTTGTGGCCTCGCAGGTGAGCAGTCAAGTAACGAGCAGGCTGGAGAAAGTAGCCGGAATCTCGCAGCTCTCCATCGATCCTGAATTGGGAAACAACCAGCAGAATCCCGGAGCGCGCGTCGCAATTCAACAGCGCGTCACCGGCAATCTGTTTGTAACATTCGCGACCGACGTGACCCAGACGCAGAACACGACGATAAAACTCGAGTATCAAGTGAGCCCCCGCGTCTCCTTCAGCGGCACGCGCGACCAAAACGGCGGCTTCGGCTTCGACACGAAGATTCACAAGAGCTGGTAATCCTGACACAAAAAAATGAAGCGCGGCGCGCCCTTGCCCGGCGTTCGTGCTGCATGAGAGTCGCCGGGCGAAACCGCCCCCGCTTCTATTGTTTTCAGCGGGGATCAAAGATCCCACTTGCTTTGCCGCGCTTGGTATCCTTTTTCCGAGTTCCTGAATCAAAGCAACGGTATCTTCGGAGAAGCTGGATGATGTTGAGAAGTATCGCGGCCTGGATTAGGGCCCTGCTGTTGCTGTCGATTGGCACCGTATTCATTTCCTGTGGTGGCGGAGGAGGATCAAGTTCCCTGTCACCTAGTGGAGGAATGACCCAGAACATCACCGTGACGGTTACGCCAGCTTCTGCCACTATCGATCCAGGCGGAACACAGCTCTACACGGCGACTGTGACGGGAACATCGAATATCAGCGTCACCTGGAGCGCGGGTGGAGTGCAGGGTGGAAACTCGACAGCGGGAACGATCAGTTCGTCGGGACTATACACTGCTCCAGCAGTTGCTCCGAATCCATCGAGCGTCACGATTACGGCCGTCTCGACAGCAGACTCGACCAAGTCTGGAACCGCCACGGCCAACATACGCGTTCATCACGACAACCAGGACCCGCAGAGTGGCCCGATCAAATTGGGCACGAGCGGAGGAAATTCAACGGATACGACGAGAAGCGGTAATCAGCTTTTTTGTTGCTCAGGGACTCTTGGTTCGCTGGTCTCTCGCGCTGGGACGCTCTACGTCCTCAGCAATAATCACGTTCTCAATAAATCGGACCAAGGGGCGGTTGGAGATCCAATTTCGCAGCCGGGGCTCGCAGACAGCAATTGCGGAACTGCAGGGATCCGTACAGTGGCCAATATGTCTCAGGCAGCCGCACTCAAGACGAGCAATGTTGACGCGGCCATTGCTCAGATCGTGACCGGCCAGGTGGATACCAGTGGAACTATCCTCGATCTCGCCGCGCCGGGACAACCGGCCCAGCCATCAGCAATTACGGGCCTTCCGGCGATAAACCAAGCAGTAGCTAAGAGTGGTGACGCCTCTGGGCTCACCTGCTCTACGGTGACGGCGACGAATGCGCTAATTCGCGTGACTTACTCCACTTCATGCCAGGGTGGCACGAATTTTGACGTTACCTATAACAATCAGGTCGCAATCGCAGGCGCGAATTTCAGCAACAGCGGAGACTCAGGGTCGCTTATCGTCGACTCGTCGAATTCGCGTCCGGTGGCACTGCTCTATGCCGGCAGCAATACCGGCACAGTAGGAAATCCGATCCAAGATGTTTACAACGCGCTGAAAGACTCGAATGGAGTAACTCCGCAGGTAGTCGGCGGCTCCGACCATCCGGTCGCATGCCCCGCGGGATTGCAGCTGCAACCCGGAAGTCCTGGTCCTCAGGAAAAACGAGGGCTACCTCAGAGCGAGATTTCGCGCGCCACGCTTGCGCGCAATCACCGCATGTACGAACTCATGCAGGACTCGGCTGTGGACACTGTCGAAGTCGGGCGTAGTGCCGACAATCCTGACGAGTCGGCCGTAGTAGTCACCCTCCGTGGCTTGGCAAGTCTTCCCATTCCGGCACAGGTAGATGGAGTCCGCACGAGGATCGTGGAAAACGGAGAGTTCAACGCATTACACCCTCAGGCAAAGCAGGCCGCAGCGCTCTCACCTATTTCGGAAACCGAGGTCGCTCGCGCACGCGGCGCCAAACAGCAACATGCCGAGGAACTGATGACGAACTCCGCCATTATTGGGGTAGGAGTAGGCGCAAGCAATGACAGTCCCGGCGAGTCCGCGATTGTGGTCTTTGTCGAAAAAGGAAAGTCCGTCGCTGTACCCGCCGTGATCGATGGCGTCCGCACCCGAGTCATTGCTACCGACCCGTTCCGGACATTCAATTGGGGAAAGAGCACGGTGAAAGCCTGTTCACGCAAATAGTAGGAAGAGGAATACGCAGGACCGCCGCGCGCACTCGCACGGGTTTTGCGGCGGATGAGCACGATGCTGTTTTCCCAGCTTCGCCGTTTTCCCATCAGCCGCGGCTTGTTATATTCTCCCCGGCATATAAAGCGTGAAACTGGGAGCGCACGTCTCCAAGGGAACACTCGCTTCCCTTCTGATATCCCCTTTCAAACACGGAGGCGAATTGGTCCTCGAGAAACGAGTAGCGGCAATTACCGGCGCGGCGCAAGGCATCGGACGCCGGACCGCCGAGGCCTTGGCGGAGAGAGGCTACTGTCTTGCGCTTAATGATTTGCGCATGCCCCACGAAACGATCCAGTCGATTCAGTCAAGGGGCGGGGAGGCTATCGGTTTTGCGGGAAATATTGCCGATGAGTCTGTTGTGGATGAATTCGTCCGCGGTTCGTACGACGCCTGGGGCCAAACGGACGTTTTGATCAACAATGCAGGCATCAGCTTTATCGCCGCGGCTGAGGCCACTTCGGGAAACGACTATCGTCGCGTGCTGGAAGTGAACTTAGTCGCGCCGTTTCTTCTCTCGAAGGCCTTCGGCAATAAAATGCTGGCTGCAGGTCACGGTTCGATCGTCAATGTAGCCTCTATAGCTGGGCTCGTAGGTATCTCGGACAGGGCGGCATACAACGCCTCGAAGCACGGACTTATCGGTCTGACGCGGACGCTTGCCGCAGAATGGGGTGGGAGAGGCATACGCGTAAACGCCGTCTGCCCAGGCTGGGTGAAGACCGAGATGGATGCTGTGGATCAAGCGCGCGGCACGTACACAGAGGACGACATCACGAGCCGCATACCCTTGGGACGCTTCGCGACGCCCGATGATATCGCACTTGCAATCGCATTTCTTGCCGACGATAAGCAGAGCGGATTCATTAACGGGCACTGCCTCACGGTCGATGGTGGCTGGACCGCTGATGGGAGTTGGGAATCGCTGCGCCGGAGCCATCGCTCTGCAGGTCACTAAGCTAGCACCTAAAGCAGATCGAATAAACTTCGGAACACCAGTGCTGAGCGGTATGCTGGTCAACTCTCTTCTGGCGGATAGCCAATCCAACCTCCCCGTTTTGCCCGGTCATCCAAGCTTGAAAATCCGACGAAAAGCAAGAACTTGCGTGAGGTGACCCTGTGACCGCCGAACCAAAATTTGCTGAAAAATGCGGAAACATTCAGCCGCCCGAGAAGCACTCCCCGGCCACGGTGGAAAGAATGATGCTGGTATTCCGGATCACTCATGGTAGAGACATGGCTCAGGAAGACCGAGATTATCTAGGAATCGCACCGTGCACCGGCGAGTGCTGTCCTTAGAGCGCTACAAAGCCAGCCTGGTTCCGGCCCCCGCGCCGTTAATTGGTTGTTCGGAGCAGAAGGCTTGCGCCAAGAATCAGTATTGTGGAACTGAGAGCATTTTTTGAACTACGCCACGCGATGAAGTCCTAAGCAATATAGCGCGCAAGGGAGGCGGGCCTGAAACACCTTCGCTCTTCGCTGTGTAACGGTGTACTGTCTATCGAGGCAATCGGTCAACGCGCCTGCAATAAAAATGCTGCCCATACCTTCTAGCGCTAGCGTCTTTCGTCACGTTGACACGCATCAACTCCGGTTTCACAATCGCCTCGATGTCCATCTGCCCCAGCTGCAACCAGAAAATCGTTACGCCGAGCATGTTCAATCTGCAGGCGTGGGCGGAGTTTGTCTGCCCTCACTGCCGAGCGAGGCTGGAAGCGAAGGCTCCGCGTTCGACGCCGTTTGCTGTGTTGATGACGTTACTCTTTGGGCTGGGTCGCCAAGGACACATCTTCGAAGTGATAGCCGTCGCATTTATGGTCGTCTTCTTTGCGATGTTTATTACTGAAGCAATGCATCCGCAGCTGCGCCTCAAGAAGCCCCTTCCAGAACCTGCGATTCGGCTGAATATCTTCGACAACCAGCAAGAATAGTCTTCCGAGGTTTGCAACAAACCTCCGACCCTCGCATGCCGTGCCCCTATTGCAGGACCTTTGCCGCTTCGGTAATTTCGCGCGGATGCATTTCCGTTAGTTTGCGCCAGCGAACGGTGCCGCTGCTATCCAGCAAGAATTCTCCGGGACCGCTAATTTCGCGACCGTCTTGTCCTCTTTGCGCAATAAGCAGATCGTATTGGCGAATGGCTTCCACCTTCGTATCAGAGAGAACCGGGAATGTAATACCGGCCTTGCGACACATCTCGCGGGATTCTTCAGGTGTATCAGCGCTGATGGCTACAGGGCGAACGCCGAGTTGTTGAAGAGAGCCAAGCGTACGTTGAATGCTCCGTAACTCGGAGACGCATGGCCCTCACCAATATCCTCGATAGAATACAAGCAGAACACCCCGCCTCGCCGGCGCACTGCCTGAGGATTCAGACAGTGGAGTTGAGAGCAGTTCTGCAAGCTTCACGTTCTTGTTGTTGCTGTCTGTGAGCGCAAATTCGGGAGCCTTCTGCCCGACCTGAGGTGCATTCTTGGCGACAGGATAGGCCTTCTTCATCTCATACATTCCGAAGGCGAACAGCGCCATCACAAGAACGCTGAGCGTAACCACAATCGGGCCCGCAATCCTTCCGCGGTAAGACTCAGGTGCGGAGTAGGTCCGCTGCAATCCGCCAACGATGAGCACCGCAGCGATAACGAATAAAGCCACGCTGATCCAGACAGCAGAGCGCGTGATTTCAAAAAGGGAGAAGAACGCAAACGGACTGAGCAGGCAAATAAGAAATCCAACCCACAACCGCCAATTCCAAGCTCTGGGACTCACAGAACCTCCACTTGCGTTGAAATGCAGAACCTAAAAATTGCCCGATATGGTAATACAACTCTACATCAGAACCGCCGGAAATTTTGCCACCGAGACGGCTCTGCGTCGGAGGCTGCCATTCAGACGACCGAGAGCAACCGACTATCGACTGTGTGTCGAAGATTGTAATCGTTTAATAGTCTCTTGAAGATGCATCATGACTGCGTGACGCTCCTGGCGATCCTGAAGTCGCGTTTGCAGCCGCGCTTCGGGATCCGTGCTCTTCGAGAGGCGCTGGATCAGTGTTGTTCCATCGGTCAGCTTCTTGTTGCCATCTTCATCATGACACCGCGCACAACCATGGCTGACGAAGATTTCCTTGCCCCGCTCACCGCGTGCAGCATCCGCTGAACTTGTTCGGAGTGTCTTTTGACCGACACAAATTGCGCAGCTTGAAATTAAGGCAAATAACAGAAGGAGCGTTGACCGCTTCATGGTTTACCTCCAGCTCCTTGAATAACCGAATGTTACACCCACGCCAATCGAAAGAGCCTGCAGGGTATTTTGCAGGGCATTAATTAATGTTCAGACCGGGCTACTCGCCTCTGACTTGTCTCATCAGAGTGAAATGCCCATGGAAACAACCGAGCTAATCCGGCAGACGAAGATTAACCGCGTCAAGTCTGAGCAGGCGATCAGAAGAAGTAAGACCCTCGTGAAACTAAGAACCACTCGCATCGGGAATGCAAAAAATGATTTCAATCAACCGCAGGGTGTCTTGAGAATGATATCTGTGGAGCCAGAAGCCCTCCGCAGAAGGTCGCGTGAAGTTCGTGAGCGGTCTCGCCAAGCCATCGCACAATCGCTGGTAACGCGAGAGGCAACGAGACAGCGGAAAAGTGTGTAGTAAGACTTGAATCGCACCGACCACCACTTGGTCAGCTAATCTGTTGCCATGAACATCTTGGGCAAACCAGCCGCGCCCACGCTGGTCACGAGCGGGCGTTTCGAAATCGAACAAGATGACGCTGTGGCTTTTCTCGAATATTCACTGGCCGGCAAGGTTCTCGAGCTCATCCATACTGAAGTTCCTCAAACGATGCAGGGCACCGGCGCGGGTTCGTCTCTCGTGCGGTCCGCATTGGAGTGGGCACGAGAGCACAATGTGAAAGTGGATGTCATTTGTCCGTTCGCCACTCAATACATCAAGAAAAATCCAGAGTATTCGGATCTACTGCTGCACTAAATCTGACTCTGGCAGAGTTCCCGTTTCGGAAATCCTTCGACAGCTCCGGTCTATTTGTGCTGATCGCTCGCCTGGTAGTGCCGCTGCAGAAGGTCAGCCAAAGTCGTTTGTGAAGTCGCGCCATATTAAATGAATGTGATTGGCATCGTCCTGCGTGTCGTCGAGTTCGATAAGAAATGAGGACGTCTGCGCGCGAATATGCCCGATGAAGAATGAAGGGCATTTCATAAACGCCTCTACAAAGCCCGCCCCTTATTTTGAACCATCATAGCTAATCCTGAATCGGAACTGTTGCCCTTATCATCGGAAGCAGCTGTTGGATCAAACCAAAGGAATCATGACATGGCACGAAAAGTAATTTACTGGCTTACGACCGGTTTGGTGGCCGCGATGTCGGCATTTGCAGCTTACGCTTACCTCACGAAGAGTCCGCAAGCGGTACAAGGTTTTGCTCACGTCGGCTATCCGCAACAATTGCGGGTTCTACTTGGCATCGCCAAACTTCTGGGCGCAATCGCGCTGGTCGTACCCGGGCTGCCGAAGCTCAAAGAATGGGCTTATGCCGGCTTCACATTCGCTTGGATCGCTGCCTGTGTCGCCCACTATCTCGCAAAAGACGGCGCAGAAGCCTTCCTGCCGCTGGTGCTACTGGTGCTTCTGGCGATCTCGTACGTAACGCGTCCAGCGGGTCGGCAATGGAGGGCCACGGTGACAGCGTAGAGCTTCCATGTTCTGGTCTGCAAGGCAGCGTGCACAACTCCCGCGACAAGAGGACGATACTGAACTGTTTCCCAGCAGGGCCTTAGTACTACAGCCATGGAATTATCGTTAGGACTCTCAGCCTTGTTAACTACGGCAATATAAGGGGTTGCTGAGATCACTAACGAGAAATGTCGCTATTCTGTCCGCTTGATTAAGATTTTCTTCGGTATTCTTTCGGGCTACACCTAAGAGGCAGTTCCGATGTAAGGCGGGGAGAGACTCGCTTAGCCTCCACGAAGTTCTTTTGGAGGCAACATGCAAGCCACCTATCCTCTTATCGGCAAGGCGATTCTCATCGGAGCATTGTCTGCCACAGCATCAATGATCTCCGGCTGTGGAACAACCGCACAACCCTTCGCATCAACCACCTCGACGTCGGCTGCGGCCTCACGACTACAATCCCCACACCTACTCCCACTCCGACACCTACTCCAACGCCGATACCTACCCCAACGCCGACTCCTACTCCAACGCCGATTCCCCTTTCAGGAATTCCTCATTCATCGCACGTTGTACTTGTAATTGAAGAGAATCACATGTTCAGCGAGGTGTACCCAAACGGCATGCCTTGGCTATCGGCGCAAGGAAAAAAGTACGGATACACGACCAACTACCACGCCGATGAGCCCGGCTCCGCCCTCGACTATTTCTGGTTGTCGTCTGGCAGCGGAGAACAGGCGTTTGGATGCTCAGGTGATGGATGTCCCAACCCCATCACATCAGACAATATCTTCCGGGAACTCGGGCGAGCAGGCCTGACGTGGAAAGTTTACGCACAATCCCTGCCTAGCGCCGGCTTCATGGGCAGCTCCTCCGGCTACTATGTGGCTCGTCACAATCCGGCAAAGTGGTACTCCGATGTGATCAACAGTCCGGCATTGCAGCAGAACATGGTCCCGTTCACAAAATTCGCAGCAGACCTGGCCGCCGATCAGCTTCCAAACTACTCGATTATCGTTCCCGATGTGGATAATGATGCCCATGACGGCACCGTGCAACAGGCTGACGACTTTCTCAAGAACAACGTTGCCCCATTGCTGAACACTCGCTACTTCCAGGCAGGAGGCGATGGCTTGATGTTCATTACCTTCGACGAATGCGATGGAGCTGTGGGCGCTTGTCCGGAGCAGGTGTTCACCGCCGTGATTAGTCCCAATGTGAAGCCAGGAACCGTGTCGTCGACGATGTACAAGCATGAAAACGCTTTACGCACGATTCTCGATGCACTTGGAGTGAAGGTCTATCCCGGCGCGTCTGCCAGCGTTGCGGATATGACAGATTTCTTCTAGAGCAGCCCACGAAGGTCCAAACTGATGGCAGATTTAGAGAAGGGCACGGATTCCATCCGTGCCCTTGCTTATCGCAGCGGTCGCGGGTCGCCAACGATGTTAGCTCGCGATGTATCAGCGGCCACTCGAAGCACGTTCAGCGCCAGCTCCTGTAGGTAGATACTTCTGGAACCAATCCAGCGTCCGTTTAATGGAGTCGATCTGATTCTCGCGCTTGGCAAAACCGTGTCCCTCGGCGGGATAGTAGTGAACATCGACTACGTTTCCGCGTTTTTTCAGCATGTCGACAACCTGGTCTGTCTCCTCTTTTGGGACACGGGGATCATTTTCGCCCTGCAGCACCAGCAGCGGCGCTTTGATGTTGGCTATGTACGTAATCGGTGACGTATCTTCATAAACCTTGCGATTTTTCTCCGGATCTCCCAGCAGGCTAACGATGTATTGCCGCAGCAAGGGATCAGAGTTCTTCATCATCGTGAACCAATCCAGCGGGCCGAACAGATCAACCGCGACGGCAAAGGTTTGGGGATACTTGCCTACTGCCATCAACGTCGTGTATCCGCCATATGAGCCTCCGATTACCCCTACCTTTTTGGGATCGGCATAGCCAGTGTCAAGAACAAACTGAACGGCCGCCATGTCGTCTTTCAGATCACCGTTTCCCAGGTCCTGATAGTTGGCTTTCTGAAAATCGATGCCGTAGCCGCTTGAACCCCGCGGATTTGGCGCGATCACGATATAGCCGCGAGAGACCAGAGCATTTATGGTTCGGTTGAAACTGTCTTGCGATTGGCCGGTGGGACCACCATGTGGGTACAACACCCCGGGATTTGATCCGTCGCGCTTTAGATTGAACGGCAGGTACAAAAATGCGCTGATGATTTTTCCATCGAAGCTCTTATAGTGAACGATCTGTGATTGCGGCAGATTCTGCGGATTCAGACTGGCCAGGGCGGAATGCGTTAGTTGCCGGGCCTGGTCGGTGCTGGTGTCGTAGATCCAAAGGTCGGCTGGGGTATTCGATCCGGCATGAGCGATCATGATGCTCTTGCCATCGGGCGAGAAGTGTTGAGGACCGTAGAAGGCGTTAATACCCTCCGGCATGCTGAGCTTTCGGGATTGCCCGTGGAGATCGCCGAGATACACCTCTCTGCGCCCATCCTGATTGATGTCATAAGTGAAATGCACGCTGTCTGGCGAGAACTCGCCGGGACTCGCCTCCCATTGCGTGTCGGTCACCCAGGTTATCTTTTTGCTGGCAACATCGAGCAAGGCAACATTCTCGAATCCGCCTTTCTCATTCGAGGCGAGCAAAATCTGACGGCCATTGGGTGAAACCGAGCTGCCGGCGTGCGATGACTTCCCCGTATGGGGCGTTAGGTTGCTCGCCTTTCCCGAAACGACATCGATGGCATAGATATCGGTGTCGGTGCCTACTAGATCGCCGCGATTTGCGTACAGAGTTTTGCCATCACGACTCCAATCGACGACGGACCATGTGTACTGCGGATCCTCCTCGTGCGTGAGCTGGCGCAGCTGGCGAGTTGCTAGCTCAAGGACTGCCACATTGTAGGAAGGAGCTTCTTTGGGTTTGACGACGCAACCCAGCCACTTGCCATCACGCGACCACCGAGGCGACTCCTCCCTCACGTCTGGAGTATTCGTCAGGTTCGTGAGCTGCGCTCCGTTGCTTGAGATCAGATAGATATCCCAGAGCTCATTGCCACCTTTGTCCTGGGTGAACGCAATCCATTTGCTGTCCGGGGACCACTGTCCTTCCTGCTGCCTGTCATCGGATTGCGCGAGTTGTATTGGCCAACTTCCGTTGGCGGCTACCTTCCAAAGATTGGCGCGCCCTGTAAGTGTGGTACTGAGCTCGATCTCCTTGCCATCGGGAGACCAGGCCGCATCATAGATTAGACGCGTCAAGAAAAGATCTTCCACCTGCACTGGTTTGGCATTCGCATTTTGCTGTGCAGTGACCGATTTTGAATCCGTGATCTGCCGGTCATTGGGACCGGAAACCGCGAATGATGTCCCTAGCAGCATTAACCACACGAAATTTTTCATGATGTCTTCTCCCCATCTCTCGAGCTTCGTCTCTCTGCCCGAAAGGAAATGTTCAAGCCGCCGGATCGTTCCGGCCGCAGTATCCCTGGATTTATTTTTTGTCGTATGGAAGGGCTGAGTGAAGTTGATGAATGGCTTCGTCGCAAGCCTTGAGAGCCTCGAGGCGGTGACCACCGAAATCGTGCGCAGCCGCCTGAAGCTCTCGCTTGGCTTCTTCGAGCTCACGAATCGCGGAGCGAATGTGAGGATGATGCTCGCGTCGTTCCTGGCTTTCCTGCGTTCTCTTACTAGGACTGAAACTGGATTTTGGCTGCGCTGGAAGAGCTGCGGAGAGGAAGCAGGCAAGCAGCATTGCGATTGCTGCGCGGATAACTATTTTCACGAAGCGCCTCCGAAGGTTGATTTTGCTGCGGCGATAGCATACAGCAGCGAATGGGGCATCGCTTATAATCGAGAGTTCCGCTGTGCTTCTTGCACGATTCTGTTCGTTTCCTATTCGAGGAGCAATCATGTCCACGGCCCCTTCCATTGGCACTCGTCTTGAGAAAGACTCCATTGGCCCAAAAGAGATTCCGGCGCATGTCTATTACGGCATACAGACTGCGCGCGCGGTGGAGAATTATCCTATTTCGGGAATGCGGGCGCACGCGACGCTGATCCGCGCTATTGCCATGATCAAGCGAGCATCTGCGGAAGCCAACAAGGAGCTTGGGCTGGTAGACGCGAAGGTTGCCGACGCCATCATTGCTGCCGCACAGGAGGTGATCGACGGCAAATGGGACCGCGAGTTTGTGGTTGATGTCTTTCAGGCGGGCGCCGGCGTCAGCTTCCACATGAATTCGAACGAGGTAATCGCCAATCGCGCCGAAGAGATCCTCGGCGGCAGGCTGGGCGAGTACAAACGAGTTCATCCCAACGACCACGTCAACTATGGGCAATCGACGAACGACGTCTTCCCTACCGCGATGCGCCTGGCCACACTCATCGAATTGGAGAAACTCTATCCAGTGCTCGACGCGATCGCTGGGAGCTTCGACAAGAAGGGCAAAGAATTCTGGGAAGTGATGAAGTCCGGCCGCACCCACATGCAGGACGCGGTGCCAATTCGGCTCGGCCAGGAATTCGCTGCCTATGGGCTTACGATTCGGAAAGCCACAGCCAATATCCGTTCTAATTCCGAAGACTTGCATGAACTCGGGCTTGGCGGCTCGGCTGTGGGCACTGGAATCAACACACATCCTGACTATCGTGGACTTGCCATCGCAAAGCTCATGCGCATCTCCGGACAGAAACTCATGCCCGCGGTGGACATGCGCTGGGCCATGCAATCGAATGCACCCATGGCCGAGATTTCAGCTGCGCTGCGGAACCTTGCTCTGGAGATAATTCGCATCTCGAATGACATTCGCCTGCTATCGTCAGGTCCCAATACGGGATTCGCCGAAATTTATTTGCCCGCACTTCAACCAGGATCATCGATCATGCCCGGCAAGATCAATCCCGTAATGCCGGAGCTGGCGGCGATGGTTTCTTTCCAGATAGTAGGGAACGACACCGCGGTCGCCATGGCCGTTCAGGGGGGACAGCTCGAACTAAACGTAATGATGCCGACGATGACCTACAGTGTGCTGCAGTCGATCACGATCATGACCAACATGCTTCGCCAGTTCGACAAGTTCTGCATTAGCGGGCTGACCGTCAACAAAGAGCGCTGCCGGTTCTATGCGGAAAGCACCGTGTCGCTGGCGACGGCGTTGAATCCATACATCGGATATCAGAAGGCTGCGGAGATCGTGAAGGAGTCGGTGGCGACCGGAAAGTCGATTATCGACATCGCCCGTTCCCGAGGACTTCTAAAAGAAGACGAGATCGCCAAAATCCTCGACCCGGTAAACATGACCGAGCCACAGCGCCCGCTTGAGGCTGCGAAGCAGCGAGAGGCGATCAAGGCGCGTTAGAATCAAAGCATCCGAAGATGTCCCTGACCCGACAGCAAGCTCTCGATATGTTCCGCTCCGATGATCTGATTGGCGTCGGCATGGAAGCCGATGCCGTGCGGCGCAAGCTGCATCCGGAAGGCGTGGTTACCTACATCATCGATCGCAACATTAACTACACCAACTTTTGCACCGAGTACTGCTCGTTCTGCGCTTTCTATCGTCCATTGAAGGGTAAGTTGGCTGCTGAGGGGTACATCCTCGATTTCGACACGATTTACGAAAAGATACGAGAGACCCTGGAACTGGGCGGCACGGGTGTGCTCATGCAAGGCGGCTTGCATCCGGATTTGAAGATCGACTGGTTCGAGCGACTGCTGCGCGGAATCAAAGAACGTTTTCCCAAAGTCCATCTGCATTGCTTTTCGGCCTCGGAAATCATTGCTATCGCCGAGTACAGCGAGCTCACGATTCGCGATACCATCATGCGGCTGCGGGACGCCGGCCTCGATTCCATTCCGGGAGGAGGCGCCGAGATCCTCGACGACGACGTTCGCCATCGCATTGCGCGACTCAAATGCCTGACCGGCGACTGGCTAAACGTCCATCGCACGGCGCATCAACTCGGCATGCGCACTACGGCAACCATGATGTTCGGCGTTGGCGAGAGCTTCGAGCAGCGTATCAATCACTTCCAGGTCGTTTACGATCTGCAACAAGAGACTGGCGGATTCACCGCGTTCATTCCATGGAGCTTCCAGCCGAAGAACACCGCTCTCGGCGGACGCAGATGGGACGAGGCCACCTCTGTCGAGTATCTAAAGCTCTTGGCGATCTCACGGCTCTTTCTCGACAACATCGAAAATGTGCAGGCTAGTTGGGTGACGCAAGGTTTGAAGGTTCTGCAGCTTGGATTGCGTTTCGGGGGCAATGATGTTGGCTCCGTGATGCTGGAAGAAAATGTCGTGCGCGCCGCGGGAACTTCAAATTGCACAACGGAAGAAGAGCTGCGTCACATCATCCGCGACGCAGGATTTAAACCTGTGCAGAGAGACACGCTGTATCGAACGATGTTCCTGAACTAAAGCGCTGGCAGCTGCAACTCGGCGTTCAATAGCGAATCGAAGCTCCCGCTTTGAGCCTCTCTGGCACCCCTGGCCAAGGCCGCGCGCTCAGTCATTCAGCTACAATGGTTGTAGTTCATTTTGCGCGCTGAATGTCTCTCCTTTCCCCCACACTTCTGAGCCTCGCTCTATTTGCCCCTCATGGGCTCATACACTACTTCAAGAGTCACTTTGGCGACATCAGGATCAATGGCTTTGGCTTCAAGGGGCTGTATCGGCTCAACAGTTTCGATTTAGCGCTTCTGATTCCGTATTTCATCGTCCTATTCGTTCTTGCCTCGTACGGTATTCACCGCTACGTGCTGGTCTATCTCTATTACAAGCACCGCAGGAACAAGGTGGAGGATTCGCCGACTCGCTTTACCGAACTGCCCCGCATCACGGTCCAGCTTCCGATCTTCAACGAGCAATTCGTGATCGACCGTTTAGTAGACGCCGTCTGCAGGATGGAATATCCACGCGAGAAGCTCGATATCCAGGTGCTCGACGATTCGACGGACGAGACTGTCGAGGTCGCAAGTGCCGTCGTGGAGCGCTATGCAGCATTGGGATATCCGATTACCTATCATCATCGAAGGAATCGCTACGGATTCAAGGCCGGAGCTCTGCAGGAAGGAATGAAGGCGGCCAAGGGCGAGTTCATCGCCATTTTTGACGCCGACTTTGTGCCGCCGGAAGACTGGTTGATGCGCGTTGTCCATCACTTCGCCGATCCCGAAATAGGAATGGTGCAGACGCGGTGGACCCACCTGAATCGCGATTATTCTTTCCTGACCAACGTCGAAGCAATTCTGCTGGATGGGCACTTCGTCCTGGAGCATGGTGCACGCTCCCGCAGTCACGTGTTTTTCAACTTCAATGGCACGGCAGGCATGTGGCGGCGGCAGGCAATCGAAGACGCCGCCGGATGGCAGCACGACACGCTGACGGAAGACACCGATCTCTCGTATCGCAGCCAGCTCAAAGGCTGGAAGTTCAAGTATCTGCAAGATGTCGAATGCCCTGCTGAGCTTCCTATCGAGATGACCGCCTTCAAAACGCAGCAGGCACGTTGGGCAAAGGGACTGATCCAGACCGCCAAGAAGATTCTTCCTGCTGTGCTGCGCTCAAATGTGCCCTTCCGGATAAAGACTGAGGCCTGGTATCACTTGACGGCAAATATCAGTTATCCCTTTATGGTTGTGCTGTCAACGCTGCTGCTGCCGGCGATGATCATCCGCTTTTATCAGGGGTGGTTCCAGATGCTGGTGATCGACCTGCCGCTGTTTATGGCGTCGACATTCTCGATCTCTTCTTTTTATCTGGTATCACAGAAAGAATTGTTCCCTCGACGCTGGCCCAAGACTTTTCTCTACCTGCCATTTCTCATGGCGCTCGGCATTGGCCTTACGGTTACGAACACTCGAGCGGTTATGGAAGCTCTGTTCGGAATAAAATCTTCATTCAAGCGCACGCCGAAATATCGTGTGCAGGCGAAGGGCGAGAAGTCGATCGCAGCACGCAAGTATCGCAAGCGCCTGGGCTTCGTTCCCTGGATCGAACTTCTGATTGGGACGTATTTTGCAGCAACCGTGTACTACGCCTTGAGCAACGAGAATTACATCACCGTCCCCTTCCTTCTGATCTTCGTTCTTGGGTATTGGTACACGGGACTGATGTCGTTGCTGCAGGGACGCTTCGAGCGTTTCCGTGGTCTCCCAGAACCACAGAGCACAAAACCATTTCCAGTCGGTGTCTAAGGTTTTGCTGGCGTGGTTCCGGCCGCCTTCGGCCGGTGCGCAGATGGGGACTTCGTGTTAATTCTCGATGCAGTGCCAAGAGCGACTGCTCAGCACACAGTCACGAAATCTGATGCCGCCTACCGGCGGAGGCGCCCGGAACCACCTAGCCAAAAGTTGCAGGCAACATCGCGTTGTAAAGAGTTGTAAATCTCGCCTGCGAACGCCCTATGGCGCTAACTTTCCCCGCCCTT
Organism: Acidobacteriota bacterium; assembly: GCA_003225175.1. Lineage (NCBI taxonomy): Bacteria > Pseudomonadati > Acidobacteriota > Acidobacteriota bacterium. The sequence goes on along the minus strand of QIBA01000057.1, from coordinate 139,042 downwards.
TGGACGTCTATTTAGGCGAAGAGACATTGTGGAAAGTCAGGGGTGGCTTTCAACGATGCTCCTCCCAGGCTCTGGCAAGCTGGGTTCTTGTCAGTGCATGGAGTTTCGCCCTCTCTAATCGAAATGTTCTCTCCACCCGCAGGCTTCGCACCTGCGGGTATTTTTTTCTCGGGGCGTTCGGCTTTCGGCGATCAGCGTTGGGCCAGTCGGCTGCTGTTCTAAGCGCACAATCGAGCGCGCGAGATTGAGCAACACATTTCCTCTGGCCAAAATGCCTCATGGCCGGATGCCGAATGCCGAGCGTCGCCTTTCGTGTAGAATCTCGCTTCCCTGCCATGCGACTACGAACTCCTCTTCTTCTCCTTGTTTTTCTTTTTTTAACTTCCTTCTCACTCATAGCGCTCGAACGCCAGGATGCAAGCGCATACCACGCACGACGCGTCGCATTGTCGCAAAAAACGAACGGTGGCCTCGTGGTCTTGTTCGCCCCGGTGGAGCGGTCTGATGAGATTTTTGGATTCCATCAGGAATCAAACTTCTATTACCTCACGGGCTGGACCGAACCCGGAGCCGCGCTCCTCATTGCGCCCGCAGTGGAAGCCAAGGGCGAAGCCACCGGTGGCCATCCATATATAGAGATCCTATTTCTCCCTGCGCGCAACTTGACCGAGGAGAGGTGGCTTGGACCTAAGTTGGGACCGGGCGATGCCGAGGTCACAAAGATCACGGGCTTCGACCGTGTTGAGCCGCTCGACAAAATGCACGACGAGCTCACGACTGTGCTAAGTGCAGGACGTGCGCCGGTGTATTCCGATTTGGGAAGTTACGACCAGGACTCGGCTTCCACCGAGCCTCTTGCATGGTTGCGTCGCGGGCAAGCCTTTGGCGGGGCGGGCGGCTTCCAGGAGGCGAAGCGGCTGATCGCGCAGCTGCGCACTTTGAAAGATCAGGGCGAGATCGATCTTGTAGTGAAAGCCACGCGAGCTTCCATGGCCGGACACGTTGCCGCGCTGAAGGCGATCCATCCCGGAGTCGGCGAACGGGAGATTCAAGCACTCATGCAATATGAATACCAGCGCCGCGGATGCGAGCGTTCTGCCTATGCTCCAATCGTAGGCTCCGGGTTCAACTCCACCGTGCTCCACTACTCTGCTGATTCGGGAACGATGCAGTCTGGTGATGTTGTCGTGATGGATGTTGCCGGCGAGTGTTCCATGTATGCCTCCGACATTACGCGAACCGCTCCCGTGAACGGTCGCTTCACGGCTAGACAGCGCGAAATCTACAACGTTGTTCTCGGCGCACAACAAGCGGCGATGCAGGCCTTCAAAGCCGGCGTCTCGCATATCGGACGCGGAGGCTCGGACTCGCTCGACAAAGTTGCGCGGGATTACATTGATTCCCACGGCAAGGACCTGCATGGCGGTTCTCTTGGGAAATACTTCATTCACGGACTGGGCCATTACGTCGGCCTCGATGTACATGACGCGGGCGACTACACCGTACCGCTGGACAAGGGCATGGTATTCACGATCGAGCCGGGGATTTACATTCCCGAAGAGAAGTTGGGCGTGCGTATTGAAGACATTTATTACGTAGACCAGCAAGGGAATCTCGTGCAGATTACGAAAGACCTGCCCCATACCGCTGAAGAGGTGGAAGCCGCGATGAAGGGGAAGTAAAAGACCTGCGGCCTCCCTCGGCCAGGTTTTCTTCGTTGGCTCAGGCTCGGTGTTGCGAGAACAACCTGTGCGTCCACGACGCGCGAAAAGTCCCCTTAGTTTGAGAATCCCATTGATGGGGGACAAATTCGTTTAGAGCAACGGATTGCGAAAATATTTTTTGCGTTCCTCGTAAGTTCTTGATACGGCTAACTCAAAAAATGTTGCGAACAACGGACGAACGTTGCCTTTCGATTGCAACACGCGCATCATGGAAACGAAAATGTTAGGTTTGTTTCCAATTCGGGAACGCCAGTTGGAGCCAATCCGGGGCACCGGGCCCGGTGCCCGTGCGCTCCTTTTCTGGATCCTGGGATCTAATCGGATATCGCAGGCAATCCACAGGGATCCCGATGGGATATCCCTAGGGATCTGGTGGGACCTTCAGGGATCTCATGGGATTTTTGATGTTCCGGCAATAAAACGGTAAGGTATCGCTCCACGTCTAAGCACCATTCCAGGAGGAGCCGATGGAATCATTGCGTCAGGACATCCGGTATGGAGTCCGCCAGTTGTTTAAGGCCGGGAGATTCAGCCGGGGGTAAGCTCAGTCACAGCCCTAGTGTCCCAGCCAATGCGTTTGCCTCTAAACCATCGTCGGCAACCTGCAGCGTAGGTACAGTGTGATGGAGCCAGTAACATCCTTCCACCGTCGCGTCGACACCCAGCGGCTCCCGCCGTCGCTACTGCAAGTCGATCAGCCGATGAGTCGATGACCCAATCCTCCCATTGAGTGTCTTTCACTCAACTTTAACCATTACGCTCTTGACACTCTAGAGTTGTAGTCCTACAATTAGCACTCGTTAGGCGTAAGTGCTAACAGCTGCTCTCGTCGCACTGGATGACTGGGGTGACTGCGTACGGAAGCCGACACTAGCTCTCATAGTTTCAACAACTTGGAAGTACAACTCAAACACTCAATTCACAAGGAGTCGAATACAGATATGGCAAAGTTGACCCCGTTGCATGACCGCATTCTGGTTCGCCGCATTGACGAGGGCGAAACCGTTCGTGGCGGCATCATCATTCCCGACACTGCGAAGGAAAAGCCGCAGGAGGGTGAAGTGATCGCCGTTGGCTCAGGAAAGAAGAACGATAAGGGCGAAAGACAGCCCGTCGATGTGAAGGAAGGCGATCGCATTCTCTTCGGCAAATACGCCGGTAATGAGATCAAGATCGACAACGAAGAATTCCTGATCATCCGCGAAGAGGAAGTGCTCGGCATCCTGTCTGGCGTTGCCAAATCAGTAAGGAAGGCAAGCTAGGCGCGCTTCGCGCGAGCATTGAGCAGTCGGCGCTCAGCATTCGCCAGTCAACATTCTGGCTTTAGCTGAGCGGCTTAGAAGGTTAGGAGCTTACAAGCTCCGCAAGAATTTTGCCGCTTCGGCGGCGCCAAAGTATAGGAGACAAGCAATGGCTAAGCAGATCGTACACGGCGAGGAATCGCGTCAGGCGATTCTCCGCGGCGTCAACGTATTGGCTGACGCAGTGAAGGTGACGCTCGGTCCCAAGGGCCGCAATGTCGTCATCGAGAAGAAGTTCGGTTCGCCGACCATCACCAAGGACGGCGTGACCGTAGCAAAGGAAATCGAGCTGAAGGATGCGCTCGAAAACATGGGCGCGCAGATGGTGCGCGAGGTCGCTTCCAAGACCTCTGATGTTGCCGGCGACGGCACCACCACCGCGACCGTGCTCGCGCAGTCGATCTTTCGCGAAGGCGTGAAGACCGTGGCTGCCGGAGCGAATCCGATGGCTCTGAAGCGTGGTATCGAGAAGGCAGTGGCTGCCGTAGTTGGCACCGCTGACGCCGAAGGCGTTCGTAAGGGCGATGGCGCTCTCAATCAGTTCTCCAAGCCCGTGACAGGCGATATGATCGCGCAGGTCGGAACGATTTCCGCCAACAACGATGAAACCATCGGCAAGATCATCGCCGAGGCCATGAAGAAAGTCGGAAAAGATGGCGTGATCACCGTCGAAGAGTCCAAGACGATGGAGACTCAGCTCGAGGTCGTGGAAGGCATGCAGTTCGACCGCGGCTATCTCTCTCCCTACTTCGTCACCGATCCGGAGCGGATGGAAGCCGTGATGGAGAATCCTCTCGTTCTGATCTACGAGAAGAAGGTCAGCTCCATGAAGGACCTGCTTCCTCTGCTCGAGCAGGTAGCCAAGAGCGGCACTCCGCTGCTGATCATCGCCGAAGACGTGGAAGGTGAAGCGCTCGCGACCCTTGTGGTCAATAAGCTGCGCGGCACTCTGAACGTCGCTGCGGTCAAGGCGCCTGGATTCGGCGATCGCCGCAAGGCGATGCTGCAGGACATCGCGATCCTTACCGGCGGTAAGGCCATCACTGAAGATCTCGGCATCAAGCTAGAGAACGTTCAGGTTGGCGACCTCGGCAAGGCGAAGCGCATCACCATCGACAAAGACAACACCACCATCATCGAAGGCAAGGGCCAGACCAAGGAGATCGAAGGCCGCGTGAAAGAGATTCGCGCCCAGATCGACAAGACCACCAGCGACTACGATCGCGAGAAGCTCCAGGAGCGTCTGGCGAAGCTCGTGGGCGGCGTTGCGGTGATCAAGGTCGGAGCTGCGACTGAGACCGAGATGAAGGAAAAGAAGGCTCGCGTGGAAGATGCGATGCATGCAACGCGCGCGGCAGTCGAAGAGGGCATAGTTCCAGGCGGCGGCGTGGCGCTCGTGCGCTGCATCGCAGCAGTCGAAGAACTCGCCAAGACCCTGGGCAGCGAAGAAGCCATCGGCGCGCAGATCGTAAAGCGCGCTCTGGAAGAGCCTCTGCGTCAGATCGTCGGCAACTCCGGCGAAGAAGGCGCGATCGTGATTGGTAAGATCCGCGAATCGAAGGATTCGAACTTCGGCTACAACGCCCAGACCGGCAAGTTCGAAGACCTGGTTAAGGCTGGCGTGATCGATCCAACCAAGGTTACGCGGACTGCCTTGCAGAACGCCGGCTCCATCGCTGGCCTGATGCTCACCACCGAAGCGCTGGTTAGCGAGCTTCCGGAAGAGAAGAAGGAAATGGCAGCTCCCGGCGGCCACGGCGGCATGGGCGGAATGTACTAAGGAGCCGCCGTCCAGGCAGACGCGCCTTCGGCGCAACACCTAAAGCCCCGCAGAAATGCGGGGCTTTTCTTTTGTCGTTTTGCACAGGTTCCTGCGTGGTACATGTCCTTTGGTACACCGCACTTCCGGCATCTCTGCGAGAATGCCCAAAACCCTCATCATCATGAACCGAGAGGCTGCATGCCCCCAGTAACAGCCGGTCCGAAAACGGTTCTGTGTGTCGACGACACACCATACGTCCTGCAGATGCTGGACATGTTCCTGACTGCGGTGGGATATCGCGCGGTTCCCGCGTCGACCGGCCGCGAAGCCTTGGAACTTGCGAACAAGATCTCGCTCGACGCCGTCATTCTCGATTACGAAATGCCCGAGCTCAATGGACTCGAGGTCGCTCAGATCCTCAAGACCGCGCATCCCATGCTCCCCATTCTGATGTACTCTGCGCGCCATCCGCAGACGGAAGCCACCGCTCCCGGAATTGTGGACGCCTATGTGGAGAAGGAGCATCCGCAGGCTCTGGTCATGGCGCTTGCTCGCGTTTTGAATGATCCGCCGCCGGTACTCGTTCGGCGGCGTTATCCGCGCTTTGCCACTTCCTCGAGCTTCACGCTGCGCTTCCCGGATCGGGAACCTGAGAATGGCGGGTTTGAAGGTACGCTGAGGGATCTTGCCGAGGGTGGTTGTGGCGGACAGGTGGACGCGCAGATGGTGCCGGGCGAATTGGTTTCACTTGTCTTCGGAATTCCGGAATGCGATGTCAGGCTGGAGCTGCTGGCGAGAGTGCGGTATCAAAACGCGGACTCGCACGGTTTTGAGTTTGTGGATCTCACTGCAGCGCAGCAGAAGGCCTTACAGCGTTGCCTGCATTTTATTGCCGCCGCCTGAACTCAAAAAGTATGGGCACGCCGGGCGAGGACGCCCGGACGCTCCGTTGATGGTTAAATTCCGAGCAAGAACTCAGAGCTTCTACCGCGCAAGCATCTCTGCCGCAACCGAAATTGGTTCTTCCGTGCGCCAGCGCATCTCCTTCAGCTTGCCTTTTTCAAGCATCAGCAGGAGATCGCAGTCGCGAATCGTGTTTAACCGATGCGCGATCACAAAAGCGGTGCGGCCTTCCATTACGTGGTGCAGTGAATCGAGCAACTCGGATTCGGTGGCTGCGTCCAGGGCGCTGGTGGGTTCGTCGAGTATAAGAATCGGAGCGTTCTTTAGAAAAGCGCGCGCAATCGACAGTCTTTGCCTTTGGCCACCTGACAGACGCGATCCACCGTCCCCGATCCTGGTCTCATAACCGCGAGGCAGCGACGTGATGAATTCGTGCGCATGCGCGGCAACCGCCGCAGCGATGATTTCGTCGCGGCTCGCGTCGAAGCGTCCATATGAGATGTTGTCTGCTACTGTCGCTGAGAAAAGCACAGGCTCCTGACCGATTACGGCGAATTGCTGTCGCAAATGCGTCACGCTATAGGTGTGCAGATCGACATCGTCGAGCAGCACGCGTCCGCTGGTCGGCTCATAAAAGCGCGTAAGCAGATTCACCAGCGTTGTCTTGCCTGAGCCGCTAGGACCTATAAGCGCAACTTTGGTCCCGGCGGGAACCGAGAAACTGACGCCATCGAGCGCCCGTTGACCATTTGCATACTCGAACGTCACATTTTCGAAAGCCACTAGCCCTGAGGCAGGTGACGCCTTCGCATCATGGCCGGAGATCACGCCCAATTCGGGATTTTCTTCGAAGAGCGCAAAAGCTCGCTCCAGACTTACTCTCCACGACTGCAGGTCCGGAATCTTGCTGCTGATAACCCGGAGCGGCTCGTATAACTGCGCAACATAAGCCATCACCAGCAGCAGATCGCCGAGTGTGACCAGCCCCATCTTGACATGACGGATGCCGATCAGCAGCGCCGCCGCACTTCCTACGGCAATGGCTAGGGAGATAAGCAGGTGATAACCCGCTTGAATCGATGCCAGACGAACCTGCTCCTTCATCCGTTCGCGCGAGCGCAGGCGAAAACGAGTGTCCTCAAAATCCTCAGTGTTGAATGCCTTCACTACGCGAATCGAGGCCAGAGCTTCGTTCATCAGCAGCATCGCAGAGCTATCTAGGGTCTTGACACCTTGCCACGCTCGCCGCACGCGATAGCCCGAGCGCCGCGCCGCAATCATGAGCGCTGGAGAGATGACCAGCGCAACCACCGCAATTGAACGGTCGATGCGCGCCACAACATAAAACATGCCCATAAAGGTCAACGCTGCTGTTACGAGTGGCAGGATGCCCTGAATGAAGATGTACTGAATGGCAGGAGAGTCATGCTGGATACGATAGGCAATGTCATTGACGCCACGACGATCATGCGTTGCTAGACTGAGTCGTTGTGCATGCCAGAAGAGGCGATTTCGCAGCTCGAAGACAAGGCGCTCGCCGGTGTAGGTCTGCAGGAGCCAGGAGGCGAGGGTTTGCAAATTGCTCAGTACGGCCAGTCCAACGAGAATGACGAGCACGACGATCAGGTTCTCTGTCGTGGAACTCGCAAGGCCGGCGGGAACCAGACGGTCCAGGATTCGCGGCAAAGGCTGGTTGCCAATTACGCTGTCAACCGCGATCTTCAGCGGTAGAGGCATCAGCATTGAGAGAGGCACGGAGACCATGCCCAGCAGGAGAATTCCAGCCAGGTGAGGATAGCTCGGCCTCGCTAGTTCAAAGAGCCTTTTGCGAAAGAGCACGCGCTCCTCGCGACTCGGAAACCGCTTTTCTGATGACTTCCCGTGGTGGTCCATACAACTATGGCTTCATCCTATCGGATGCGCTTTCGCCGTCACCATCGAGCCAACAACCTAGAGCTCCAGTACCAGTGTGAATTGCCAAAGCAACTCCGGCGCAAATTGCTCGGAGCACAAACTGATCTATTCAGCTCGCGTGTGGAAGGCGCTCCTCTGGAACTCGACTCGGCCTTCTCAGGATCAGGAAGGCTGCAGTGATGGCAATGATGAGTATGGTCACGCCAAGGGACAGCCAAAGGTACTGACCAGGATGCCGCATGTAGCGCACAATGCGGCGCCCATAGTGCGCTGCGATTATGGTCAGCAGCCCGTAACGGATGGCCCGACCCAGGAACACCGCAAGGAAAAACTTGCGCATCCTGTATCCGAATGCGCCGGCAGCCAAGAGGAACATCGACGTAGGGCATGGCGGCGGTGAGACAGTCGAGACGAAGATTGCGCCTGATCCCCAACGCTCGAGTGCGTACTCGACTTGCTGCGAGCGGCGCGCACCAAAGTTCTTCTCAATCCAGGCGAGTCCGGTTTTCTGCCCAAGCTTGTATGTGAAGTACGACCCGATCATCGCTCCGAATGTGGCCATGCAGGCGTAGTACAGCCATAGGTCGCTGTGCCGCGCGGAAAGAAAGGCAGTAAGGATGTCGAGGCTGCCGAATGTTGGAATCGGCGAGCTGTCGAGGATCGCGAGCGGAACAAGCCCTATGCCGCCCCAATGCGCGAAGAAACGCAGGATAGTCGGACTACTGGCGCGCTGGCGCTGTTGCACCAGCACCTTTGCGGTCTTATCCAGTATCGCAGCGTTGAACATACTTGAAAGCAATCTGCTCCTTAGATGCCCCTATCTGACATTATCGACGTTTGGTCTTGTTAAGTATTGCTAACGAAGGAACAAGCACGTCCGCGCTTCCTGCTCATTGAGACCCTGCCAGTGGTTGATAGTTGCCAACATCTGATAGCCGCGCAGGTGCTGCTATAGAATTCTGCGGATGATGATCAAACGCCCGCTCTGGTCTCTTGCATTATTCCTTGCTGCTCTAGCGCCTCTTCCAGCACACGCGTGGGGCTGCGAAGGCCATCAGATCGTTGCTCTGATCGCAATGAAGCACCTTCAGCCGCAAGTTGCGGCTCAGGTGAATGCAATCCTGGCTGCGAGTCCGGTAGCTTCTACGCTTCGGCGCTTCTGCCGAAGTTCGGGACTGCCGCCAATGGCTGAGGTTTCAAGTTGGGCGGATGATCTCCGCTCCGAACAGCCTGATAGCGGCCCACTGCACTACATCAATATTCCTCTCAATGCTTCTCGTGACAAGTACGACATCACCGAAGCCTGCAAGCAGGGCTGCATCATCGACGCGATTACGAAATACACGCAGCAACTCAAGGCAGGTAATGAAGGAAAAACTCGCGCAGATGCCTTGCGCTTTCTAATTCACTTTTTGGGCGACATTCACCAACCCCTGCACGATGAAACGAATGGCGACGAAGGTGGAAACTGCGTGCCCGTGGAGTTCGAGGATGAAGAGCCGCACGTAACGAATGCCCAAAAAGAGGAGTACTTCCCCAATTTGCACTCCGTATGGGATACAGGAATACCACAGAATATGTTGGCTTCGCACGATATGACAGTTGAGGAGTTCGCCGATTTTCTGGACTTCCGCTTCCGTCCCCGCTTCCAGCGGTGGAACTCAGGTCAGGCGGCAGACTGGGCGTGGGAAGGCCACGATTTGGCGTTTAGCGCCTATCGCGCGTTGCCGGCAAATCTGCCGCGCGATATCAATCTACAGGCGACGTCCTGCTCCGATAACAACCATCTCGCCAAGCGGATTGCCGACCTGCACATAGGCCTCGGGGAGCGGTATGACAACGTCACTCACCCCATCGCTGAAGAGCAGCTCACGAAGGCCGGAATCCGTCTCGCAGCGCTGCTAAATGCCACATTGGGCAAATGATTGATGGCGTTATTACTTTAGTTACCGGCCCTGAGGTAGAATCTCCGCTTCCGGTTACCCAACCATAAATCCGATCGCAACACCGCCTCGTTCTTAGGGAGAGGAAATGAGCACGGCGCCGAGCGCCAAAGATCAGCCGCAAGTAACGGATTCCATGTTGATATCGAGAGTCCGTGCCGGAGATGAGGACGCGCTCGCCGCTCTACACGACCGCTACGCCCAGGTTGTTTATTCAGTAGCGCTGCGCGTATTGGGTGAAACTACACAGGCGGAAGACATTTTGCAGGAAATTTTTCTCCAACTATGGCGGAATCCGCAGACGTTCGATTCCAGCCGCGGCAGCCTCGGGGCATGGCTCGCAGTGATTACACGCCACCGCGCAATTGATCAACTGCGCCGTCGCCGTCCTGAATCGGATATTGAGGACGTAATCGTGGCGGTCGACACCCGCATTGAGCAGACAACTGATCGCAATATGACGATCGCGAAAATTCGCGCCGTTGTGGATCGATTGCCGGCCGAGCAGCGCAAGCCTTTGGAGATGGCATTCTTCGAAGGGCTCACACATTCAGAAATTGCCACTAAGACAGGCGAACCGCTCGGGACAGTCAAGACACGCATTCGCTCTGCGCTACTAACGCTCAGAAAGGCACTCGCCGCATGAGAGACCATCAGCAGATCACCGAGGATCTGGTGCTGTATGCCCTGCGGGAGCTGCCTGAGCAGCAGGCCGTGGAAGTGCGTCGCCATCTCGACGATTGCCCTGAATGCCGGCGAGAGCTGGGCGATCTCAATTCCGATATGGCGCTGCTTGCCTTATCGAGCGTAGGGCCAGCTCCGCCACAACGTTCGCGCGAACGCTTGCTGAAGGCTGTAAAGAGTGAGCCACGGCGCGCCGCGACCGTTGTTATGCGACGTCCGTGGTGGAGTTTTGTGCCATCATTTGTGGCGGTGCTGCTGGCGATCTTTGGTCTAATGTTGTGGCGCGAAAATACAAGTCTGCGGCGGAAACTCGACGTCTCACAGCAGGCTTCGGGCCAGCGGCAAGCTGATCTGGAGCGCGCACAACTCGTTTCAGATGCTCTCAGTTCTCCAGAGTCGAGCCACTATGCCTTGGTAGCGACTAAGTCGCAGCCGGTTCCCGAAGGGCGTGCGAGCTACATGCAGAAGACTGGCACTCTAGTGTTCACAGCGCAACACTTGCCCGCGCTGCCCCCGCAGAAGGTCTATCAACTGTGGTTGATTCCGGCGAGTGGCTCAGCGCCAATGCCGTTTGGCACCTTTAAGCCCGATGTCCAAGGCAATGCGGCGATGATCATGCCGAATATGGAGAAGACTGCACCCAAGATGTTCGCTGTCACCATTGAGCCCGAAGGTGGCAGTCAAACGCCAACGATGCCCATCGTGATGGCTGGCGCGTAGCTCTTCTTGAGAGGCTTTCCTTACGTGCTTCCGGCCGCCCCGCCCGGACTAAGATAGAGATTTCGTGAAGGCGTAATTCTCGATTTTGATTACCGCCAGCATACGGAAGGAACCCACATCGACGAAGTCTGACACCTTATACCGGCCGAGGGCGGTCGGAATCACGTAAACAAAACCAAGCAGTTATTACTTAAACTCCGCACCCGGCGTTTTCGGCATCGGACGATCGCCCATGCGCTCGCGCCAGAGAATCGCATTCAGCACGCCGGCGTCCGCTGCATCAGCACGAGAGAAATCAAGCTGCGAAGATTGCTTTGCATCCGGTCCCTTTGGCGGATTCATCCTGTACAAAAGACCGTTGTCGCGATTCCGGCTGTCAGCCACAAACTGCGGCTGATCGCCTTTACCTGAAAACATCGGCGCCATCACTGCGGCATGAGAGTCGTTGTTGTTCATTGGGGGAACGCCAAGAAGCGTTTCGATCGTGTGCACCATATTCACGGTCGTGTAAAAGGTGTGATCAACAAAGGGAGTGCCGTTCGGTCGTGGCGAGAAACGACTGATCGCCCATGCGATGCTGCGATGAGCATCCACGTGGTCCGCGCCATTCTGCGCATCGTCCTCGAGAATGAAGATTGCGGTGTCCTGCCAGTAAGGGCTATGTGAAACAGCCTCGACTACGCGGCCCACAGCGAGATCGTTATCAGCGATAAGAGCCGCAGGTGTTGCATATCCGGCTGTTGTGGCCGCTGTGTGGTCGTTGGGCAGACGCAAAAGAATGAAGTGCGGCATGCTGTCGCGACCTGCCCCGCGCTTCGCGACAAATTGGTTGAATTCATTCAAGAATTCGTCGACGCGAAGCTGATCGGGAAAATGGAGACTGAAATCGGGAAAGCGAGGATCGAAGTGTCCTTCCAGTTCCGGCTTTACAGCAACGTTCTGGTAAATGAGCGGTATCTCCCACTGCCACGGACTCTTGCTGCCGTGCGGCTGCCCTAAGTAATCCGGCAGCGGATCTCCTGGCTTTATTGAGTTGATTGGACAAGGCGCGCCTTGAGGGAGCGGCGTACCTTCCTGCGGCATCTCCTGGGTTCGCGGCTGAGCACAAAACCTGGTGGAGATGTATTCGCCATAGTGGCGATACGCGACACCGTGTCGTGCGAGATTTCCCCATAGATATCCTGTTCCGGGTTCATTCACATCAGGAATGTGTTCCTGAATTGGATAGCGATCGTCGACTACGCCTTCATAATCGTAAGTACGCTCTTTGCTGCGATAGCCGATTTCCCAAGTCTGCTCGGTGTAGTCGCTTGTAATTGCAGCATTTGACCAAACATGACCGTCACCGGAAACTTCTCCGCTGTCATAGAAGTTGTCGATGACTCCGAACTGACGCGCGAGTTTGTGCTGGTTGGGAGTGATGTCCTCGCCGTACATGACGAGCGATGGATCGCCGTCGCCGCTCCCAAGATCGCCGAGGATCTGGTCGTACGTGCGGTTTTCCTTAATTATGTAAATCACGTGCTTAATCGGATTGCGGCCCGTGGCGAACGCGATCTGGTCTGAGTTACCGCGCATCAGATTACTGGCCATTACCTCGTCGGTCCAACCCGCGAGGTGCGAATCGATGTCTGCGATTGGCAAGCGCGCCAGGGAGCCGTGCAGCAGCGTAGGAATGTAGCCTGTACGCTCCTTGCCATCGACCTTGCCGGCAAGTCCCTTATTGGGACCTGTTCCCTTTCCCTTACCCGTAGCAATAAAAAGTTCGCCCTTATGCACCGCAAGCGCGGTTGGGTACCATTCCGTCGGAATAAATCCACGCGGTTTCAAATTGGGACGGGGATTGTCGAAGACCGCCACTGCATCAGAGCTGGCGTTCGCCACAAACAACCTGTTGCCGTCCGGAGTGATGGCGAGCGCTATTGGGAAATTTCCTCCGTAACGTTGCTCCGGAAGCTTTGCGCTCAGATAGAAGACGTTTCCGCTCGGACGTTCGATCACTGCGACTTCATCTGTATTAGCGAGCGCAACATACAGACGGGTCTGATCAGGACTAAGGAGAAGCGCGGTTGGATGCGACCCCGCCCTCTCAGGCTTTGCCGGCGCATGAAGCTCGATCATCCGCTTCAGCTTGCCGCTTCCGAGATCGATTTCTGCGACGCGAGATGCATTCCACAGGCTCACGTAGCCGGTATTCCCATCCTTGGTGACCAGAGTTGCGAACGGATACGAACCCGGTACAGCGCGATAGGCCGCAAGCTCGACGCGACGAATCTCCTGCGAAGTTGGAACGACAATTTCGGCGGCATCGGAGAGATTGTCCGCAACCAGGAGCATCTCCTTGCCCTGCTGCTGAAATGATGTGATTCCTGTAGGGAATGGGACCGTGAAGCCCGGTCCGGCACTGGGCTCCTCGTCTGGGTCTTCAGGAGCGGTCTTCGGTGCAGCTGCTCGTGCAGACGCAGGAAAGCGAATGAATCCGGCAGGCGTAACCCGTCCATCGGCGAAGTCGTATGTGGCGATGCCGCTACCATTGTTACCTGGGTTTTTTCCTTCGGGATCGGTCATAGAGCTCATGCTGGCGTAGAGCTTCTTGCCGTCTGAACTGAATGCCAGGCCGTAGAAATAAGTCTGGTGGGCATGGCGTTCAAGCCGCGCATCGGGGAAATCTGTAAGCTTGTTGCTAGCTATATCGACAATTGCGATCGACTGTTTGTAGTCGGACTCGAACGTGCCGTAGCCATTATTCAACAACGCCAGATACTTGCCATCCGGTGACAACGCCATCGATGTGGGAAAGCTATTGGTCGTTTGCGGATCGCCGGGAACCGGCTCGAGTAGCAGTTTGCTGCTGGGGAGGGCAATGCGGCCACTCTTGTCGGCAAAACCCCTGAGAATCTGGAGCGCAAGACCGACCGTAAGGAGGATAAGAATTAATCCGAGCAGAGGCTTCTTCATAGCCAGCGATGGTAAATGATTTTTTAAAGGACCTATGAAATCTGGTCATCGATATTGCTATTGTGGAGTTGCCTTCGAGTCGCTAAACTTCCGTGCACCTTTCCCCCGGCCTAATCAGAATGAGTAAGCGTGTACTTCAGTGCGCCTGCCTCGCTGTCTTGATGTGGGTCATTTCTTGCGGGGGCGGCGACCAGCCACAGCCGGCTCCTGCTCCAGCTCCGGGCCAGCAGAGCAATGTCAACCAACTGACCGCGCAAGATGTAACGGCGGTTGTGACCGCGGCTGCCGCTTCGTTGAATGTTCCGGTAGCCGTTGCAGTCACCAATCGCCAAGGAAACATTCTGGCTGTATATGTAAAGCCGGGCACTCCGGCAACTTCTATCGGCAACTTTGGATTAGCTACGGATACGCGCGAATTAGCCGTTGGTCTGGCGCGCACCGCATCTTTCTTCTCCAACGATCAAGCGCCTCTCTCATCGCGGACCGTCAGGTACATCAGTGGGATTCACTTCCCACCTGGCATTACCAATGTCCCGAACGCCGATTTGTACGGCATCGAGAACACAAATCGCGGATGTCCGTTCAACACCAACTACCTTTCCGGCAAGACCCTTCCGCCTGCGCGCTCGATTGACGGCAGCACGAACGGAACCGGAATCGTGACCGGCAAAGCCAATCTCTTCGACTCCGATCCGAATGCAGTTCTCGGCGGCGGAGTACCAATTTTCAAAAATGGCAAGCTAGCGGGCGGTGTGGGTGTGGCCGGCGCCAGCAATGACGCCGACGAGTACGCAGCATTCTCCGGCATCGTCGGAGCAGGTTTCATACCGAATCCCGCGCCTCCTGGGGTGGTTATCATCGGAGGTATCGCGTTGCCATTTGTTCAGAATCAAGTGGCGCCGCCGGGCACAAGTGCAGGTACTGCTAACGGGTCGTTCCAGATTGGGCCAATGGACAGTCCCGGTCCAGCGCCCGATGGCGACTTAATCGCCAGAAAGACTGGCGCGAACGGCCTCACGCTTCAGGACTTAAGCAGCATCGTTGACACCGCGATCACAGTAGCCAACAACGAGCGCGCCGTGATTCGCCTGCCGGATGGCTCTCCCGCCCGCTTCATCTTTGCCATAGCCGATCTTAACGGTGACTTGCTTGCCCTGTATCGCATGCCCGACGCAACGATCTTTTCTGCCGACGTGGCGGTCGCTAAGGCAAGGAACGTGATCTATTTCTCCAGCCCTGCGGTTGATCCCCAGGAGATGCCGGGTGTGCCTCCGGGAACAGCCGTTACGAATCGAACCATCAGCTTCGGAGGGCAACCATTTTTTCCTCCGGGCATCGACGCCAATCCGGCAGGACCATTCTTCAACCTCTTTCTTTACGATATCGCGCACCCGTGTACGAACGGGCATCAACCGCCCAGTCAGTTCCAGAATGGGATCGTCTTCTTCCCCGGCAGCACTCCGCTCTATAAGAACGGCGTGATGGTGGGCGGATTTGGAGTGAGCGGCGACGGCGTCGATCAGGACGATTTCGATACTTCTGGTGCTGGGCAAGCATTCTTACCCGATCCCAGCAAGCGGGCTGACCAGATCGAGCTGCCTGCTCCCGGCGGTCCTGTGCGCCTACCGTATTTCAAATTCCCGCGAAATCCAACGCTTTTGGGCGTGCAGAGCTCGGGCGCGCAGTAATTCCAGTGCTTACGTCGTTCCGGACGCCCTCGGCCGGTACAAGGATGTTCGGGGCGATCAGCTTTTGCAACTCTGGTACTTCGAGCGAAAAAGGATCGCTCGGGTTTCGCATAACAGTGCTCACGTGCTTGGCCTTGTGGCTCGACAATCCTTGTACCGGCCGAGGGCGGCCGGAACCACGTAATCAGCGCGTTTAGACCCTCAGGTTCACCGCTTTCTGCGAAGCGCCAGCTTTGAACGCCATAGCCGATGACGCCTTCGATAGATCACCGCCATCAACAGTTATCGCCGCGCTATCCGCACCTTCGACTTGCAGGAAGACTGGTGCCCTAGTCAATAAGCGCGTGGCTGTCAGAAGTACTTCCCGCGACTCGATAAGCCGAAGCGTCGATTCAGATTCCATAGTTCCTTGCACGCTGAAGCCATTCACGGCTGCGTCGCTGACATGGTCGAAAACAAGAGCTGGTCGAGCCTCAGCGGCGGCAACTTCAAAGCGAACATTACTGAGTGTCAGTTTCTGCACATTGCGTACGAAAAGCGCGTAGGAAGGCAAAATCCCGGTTTCGAAATACTCGCCCGCAACTCTGGGGACATCGCGTACTGCGGCTTCCTCAGCAGTGCCGCCGCCGGGAAAGGTCAGGTGCACGTTGTCAAAGGTGATCTTCTCCAAGGTACCTTCGACGCAGTTCAACGAGAGGCATGACTTCACCTCAGCGGGACGATAGGCGCTTGTAAACGGCACATCCGCGAGTTGTACCGGAACGACGACCGTCGCATGAATGTTGCTGAACGAAATATTGCGAACGACACCGGGTGATCTGGAGTCCTGCGGTGTCGCTGGCTGAATTGGGGCAGACACACCTTCCTGTGGTGAACGCCTCGGTTGCTGGCCAACATTGATCGCGATCGGTCCAGTGACATCCTTCATTATCAAATTGGAAAACGAAATATTCTCGAACCGTGCGCCTGACCCGCAATGCATCTTGATCGGACAGCCATATGTTTCGTAAATCAGGCAATTCGATACCGCGATGTTCTCGGCCTCACCCCCTCCAAACCGGAACACCGACCAGCGCGTTGTGAACGAGCAATTCGTGACAGTGACATACTTGCAGCTGCCGAATAGGGCACAGGCATCATCCTGACATTCGATCGTGCAGTTGCTGATGTGAACATGTTGCGCGCTGATGAAATGGAAGCCGTCATTGTTGCTGTTAACGCGATTGTGAATGTGAATACCAGTCAGCTTCACATAGCTCGATTGAATGATGCGGATCGAATGATAGGCGCTCTCGAGTAGCGTGATATCACGCACCGAGATGTTCTTGCATTGATGAAAAAGCAAGTGGTAGGGACGATTGTTTCCTCCACGACCCGATGGTGGCGGCACTCCGCGAGTGGGGCTGTGAAACTGCAAACCTTGGCCGTCAATGATGCCCGGTCCCTCAATGGTGAAGTTCTCGGCCTTAACTGCAAAGATGAGTCCGACGTTGCCATCGTTAAGAGTCGAGTCCCCACTGAGCGGGATGGCGTCGGCTGCACGATATTGCTTCCCATCGGCGCTCCCTAGCAGTTTCCCTTGAGCGGCGATGTGCAGAGTCACGTTACTCTTCATCTGAATCGTGCCAATCACGAAGGTGCCTGCGGGCACAAGCACCATTCCACCCTGGTCATTGGTGCACGCATCGAGGGCCGCCTGAACCGCCGCTGTATCGAGCGTGACCCCATCGCCTTTCGCACCGAAATCGCGAATGTTGTAGGTGCGCGTACCGCGATCGTGACCAGTGCCACTGGAACTCGCTCCGGTTTGAGCAATCAAGCTCGTGATACCCATCAAACCTGAAGCTGCGGAGACTGTAGCAGCCAGGCCTAGCCATCTACGTCGGAAGAGGGAAAATTCCTTCGAATCGGTCATCGTCATCCTTATTCGTCCGAATAACATTTTCGGCCATTAGGCTATCCTCCCTTCTATCTTGTGAAATGGCTTAGGTATTAGGGAGGGGCATTGGCTTCAGCCGCGCCGTTCGAGGAGTGCTACTTTGTTTCTGGCTTTAGCCGCTGGGAAGGCTTTTCATAATTCCGGAATCGTTGAATGCAGTTTGTGCTTGCACCGCCGAAGGAGAATACCTCAGCGGCTGAAGCCGATGCCTCTCCCTCAACCTGTGCTGCTATATTACGAGACCAGTTCGCTATCGCGACCTGTTGGAGTATGCCTGTTCGACTTTTCGGATGGTCGCATCGTGAGCACCGAGGAGACTATACGATGAAGGCTTTGTTCTGGCTGGGGCTGGTGGCAGTGATTGCCGGAGTAGTGTTGCTGTTTGTTCCTATTCCCCACACTGAGAAGCACGGAGTAAAGGCAGGCGAAGTATCGCTTGGGATTGAAACACGCACTCAGGAGAAGATTTCTCCTGCGATCAGCGGCGTGATTGTCCTGGCGGGCATAGGATTGATGATCGCAGCCCGAGGCCGATCGTCCTAACGTGTTTTCGGTAGCGATGGCTTTGCGACAGCCTACCTGCGCCATTCGTGGATCAGGTTCGCCACGAGCCCCGTCCACCCGGTCTGATGACTTGCGCCGAGTCCTGCGCCCGTGTCTCCGTGGAAGTACTCATAAAACAGCAAGTAGTCGCGCCAGTGGGGATCTTCCTGGAATTTGCGGATGTTTCCGTTAATCGGGCGCCGACCTTTCGCATCACGTTTGAACAGGTTGATCATTCGATTGACGATCTCTGCAGCCATGTCCGACGGCGTGATTAACTTCTCGCCACGGTAGATCCCCCAGTTTTGGCCCATCGCATCGCCGAATTTCTTGAGCGACCGGATCAGGAGATAAGAAGTCGGGAACCAGATGGGACCGCGCCAGTTGGAGTTACCCCCTTTAATCTTCGCGTCGGCTTCTGCCGGCTCATAGCGAACTTCTTTATTCCCAAAGCGGAACGGATGCTTTTCATGAAACTTTGACAAACTACGAATTCCATAATCAGACAAAAATTCATTCTCGTCCCACAAACGGTCCAGAATCGCTTTGAGCTGATGCTCCTCCAGAATCGAAAGCACGTGCAGCTCGGTATTTTCACGTGCATCTGTGTAACAGCCAACCGCAAGATCTGGACGCTCACTCAGGAACCACTTCACACTCGCGAGAAATTCCTGGTGGCGGTCGAGTTCCCGCGAATTCACGACTTCGGTGGCGTACATGGGGATTAGCCCAACCAACGAACGCACCCGGAATTTGTGGAACTCGCCGTTGGGAAGACGCAGGACGTCATAAAAGAAGCCCTCCTGCTGATCCCACAACGTGTAGCGACGACCACCCATGTGCTTCATCGCCGAACCGATGTAGATGAAGTGCTCGAAAAACTTGATGGCGAGGCTCTCGTAAACCTTGTTCTCCTGAGCAAGCTCCAACGCGATGCGCATGAGATAGAGGCAGAAGAATCCCATCCAGCCGGTTGCGTCGGATTGTTCGAGGACCGCGCCGCCCGGCAGACGCTCACTGCGATCAATCACAGCGATGTTGTCCAGACCAAGAAAACCGCCTTCGAAAACGTTGTTGCCTTGGCTATCCACTTTGTTCACCCACCAGGCAAAGTTGATGAGCAGCTTGTGGAAGCACTTCTCCAAAAACTTCTTGTCGCCAACGCCATGGCGCTCGAGGTCGCGGTTGTAGACGCGCCAAACGGCCCAGGCGTGCACCGGCGGATTTAGATCGGAGAACTCCCACTCATAAGCTGGAATCTGCCCGTTAGGGTGCTGGAACTGCTCGAACAGCATTACCCAGAGGTTCTCCTTTGCAAACTCCGGATCCACCAGTGCCAGCGTCGTGCACTGAAAAGCCAAGTCCCAGGCTGCAAACCATGGGTACTCCCACTTATCCGGGACAGACAAGATGCGCATGGAATTCAAGTGCCGCCAGTGTTGATTGCGGATTGTCTTGCGCGATTCGGGTGGAGGAAACTTTCGATTGTCACCCTCGAGCCACAGGCTCACATCAAACAGATAAATCTGTTTGCTCCACAACATGCCGGCGAACGCCTGGCGTTGAATCATCTTTTCTTCTTCATCCGCGCGCTGCGGGTGAATGGACTCGTAGAACTGGTCTGCTTCGCGACGCCGTGCCTCGAAAATTTTCTCGACATCTTTGAGCGGTGACTTCCGGTGATCTGGCGTCAGCCGCAGATAGAGCACGTGCGATTTGCCCGCGGACACCTTAACTCGATAAACCATGCAGGCTTTTGTGCCTATTTCTTCATGGTTCACGCAGTCCTCGCCATTCACGATGAATCGGTGGAAAGCATCCTTTTGATATTGACGGCGACTGATACTTCCTGGGCCGTACACCCGCTCCGCATTCGTTTCGTTGTTGGTGAAAAGCAGCTGCGCGCCCTTTGGACCATAGAGAAAGCGATTGCCAACGGAATATTCGAAGATCAAGTTGTGTAGACGATCGCCACCACTATCGTCGGCCCAGAGGACTGAGCAGTCGTCTTCAATGCCGCGCAGGATCGTAGGCTCGCGCCCGGGAGGATCCGTCCATCCCCAGGTATTGCGAAACCAGAGCGTGGGGATCAGGTGAAGCTCAGCGTCTTCGGGACCGCGGTTGAACGCCTCAATCTTGATACAGATATCTTCCGCATCGGCCTTGGCGTATTCGACGAAGATATCGAAATACCGATCGTCATCGAATACCCCAGTATCGATCAGCTCATACTCCGGACCGGCGCCTCCACGCAGTTGATTCTCCTTCACCAGTTCCGCATATGGGAATTCCCGCTGCGGATACTTGTACAGCATCCTCATGTAGCTGTGGGTCGGAGTACCGTCGAGATAAAAGTAATATTCCTTTACATCTTCACC
This sequence comes from Acidobacteriota bacterium, assembly GCA_003225175.1. Lineage (NCBI taxonomy): Bacteria > Pseudomonadati > Acidobacteriota > Acidobacteriota bacterium. The sequence goes on along the minus strand of QIBA01000057.1, from coordinate 118,585 downwards.
GCGATTGCCTTCCTGAGAGGTCACGCCGAAGTAGCGCTCTTTGAGGATCGGATCGCAGCCATTCCATAGTGCCAGTCCGAAGGAAAGGATTTGATAGCGATCACAGATGCCGGCGATAGCATCTTCGCCCCAGCGGTAGGCCTTACTGCGAGCTTTGTCGTGGCTGAGGTAATTCCAGGCATCGCCATCTGCGCTGTAATCTTCGCGGACAGTGCCCCAGGACCTCGCGCTGACATATGGTCCCCAGCGCCGCCAAGGAGGAACGAAGCTCTTAAAGGGAGAGTAGAGTCGCTCCTCTTCCTTCGTGGCTACGCGTTTGGCTTGGAGAACTGGCTCATTCTCCAGCGTGGCCGTCTCTGATTTCGCAGCTCGTTGGTCCACACGGGTGGACTTTGCCAAGGGACCCTCCTGGGAACCGATTCGGCTTCTTACAACGCTTGGGGAGGAAGCGAAGATTGTAGCAATCTCGCTCTCGTTAGAGGAGTGCCTTGCCGAAGTCCAGACGTAGGAATGTCTCCGTCCAGAAAACCAGCGAATGGAAGCAGCATCGGCCGTATTTGGCCCAAGCGGGACGCCATTGGGAGCTCAATTTTCGCAGATTCCACCGGTAAGATTACCTGAGCCTCATTTGGGATTGGCGACGAACTTGTAGCCGACACCTCGAACCGTCAGCAGATGTTTTGGCTTGGCTGGGACTGTTTCGATGTAGCGCCGCAAGCGCACAATAAAATTGTCGATCGCGCGCGTATCGGTGTCCTCACGCAATGACCACACATCTTCAAGAATGGATTTGCGCGAGACTGCTTTTCCTTCATTGCGAATCAAATGTCGAAGGAGTTCGGTCTCCATCACCGTGAGCTGAATTGTCTCTTTCGCCAGCCGCAGCTCCAACGTTGTGAAGTCGATGCTCTTGCCATCAAAGGAAAATGTGTTCGGTTCCTCCGAATTCGAGCCAGCCTCTTGCGATGTCTTGGAATCGACTGCGCTGGCCCATTGCTTTCGGCGAAGGAGGCCTCGAAGACGAGCCACGAGGATGGGCAACTCAAACGGCTTCGGTAGATAGTCATCCACCCCAGCTTCGAAGCCGCCCAGAACGTCCTCAGGCCGGCCACGCGCGGTCAGCATTAATACGGGGACGTACTGTTTCGCGTTACGAAGCTGAGAGACAACTTCGAAGCCCGAAATGCCGGGCAGCATTACATCGAGGATGACCGCGTCGATTCCACTGTCTGGATGCAACAGTCGCTGCAGGCCAGCCTCGCCATCGCCAACGACTTCTGCATCGATACCTTCAGCTTCAAGGTTGAATTTGAGCCCACGAGCGAGATGCTCTTCATCCTCTACGATCAGAACTCGGCTCATACGACCCGCGGCAGTTGCAGGATGATCGTCGCGCCGCGCCCAGGTCCTTCGCTTTCGGCAAAGGCATTACCACCGTATTTTTTTGCGATGCTCCGTACGATGAACAGCCCCAACCCACTTCCCTTCACACGAGCCACTTCGCGGTCGGCAACGCGATAGAAGCGTTTGAACACTTGTTTGAGTTCACTGCGAGGAATGCCTATGCCATTGTCGCGCACTCGCACTGAGACATTCTTGTCATCGCTCGCACGAAGTTGCACTTCAATATCTACGTTTTCCCCAGAGTACTTAATCGCATTCTCGAGGATGTTCGAGATTGCAGAGCGCAACTCCTCGCGATTGGCGGTTACCTTCGGAGTGCCCTGACTGTTCTCGACTAGCAGGCGCAGGGACTCAGCTGAAAGATGGTGATGAGTACGAGCCTCCTCGAGACACTCGCGGACGAGCTTTTCCATATCGACAATGTCTTCGAGCTTGTCCCGACTATGTCCCAGTTCGGCGGCGTGCAATACCTGTTCGACTGTCTTCAACAACCGATCGGAGTCCGACAGCATCACGCGATAAAATTCGTTCCGCTGCTCTTCGTCCACTTTGCGGCTCTGCAGCGTTTGCAGGTAGAGGCGGATCGAAGTCAATGGGGTTTTCAGCTCGTGAGTGACGGCATGGAGAAAGCTGTCCTGTTTTTCGTTGCGTCGTACTTCCCGAATCAGGAATATAGTGTTGAGTACCAGTCCAGCAATGACAATGCCAAAAAATATGACACCCAGGACCAGCGTCCCCAGTTGCCGCCAGTGAAGTACGATCCAGCTGACGTTCAACGTCACTGCAACTGCGAGCACACACGAACTCAGCGTGATAAAGAATGCGATCGCTTTGCGGCGGCTGGTAACGCGCATCGGCTAGTATCCTGCATTCGAGTGTAGCGCAGAGTTGTAAGCCACACAGGCGGCGCGAGACTGTAGCCAGCCTCACGGCAGGGCATCGGCTGCAGTCGTCCGATTGATGTTGCTATCTGGCTTTACACGCTCGGGCCACTTCGCAAAAGCCCGGCGGCTGAAGCCGCAAAAGTAAAGCTTTGGACGGAACGACTGAAGGCCGATACCCTGACACGTTCAAAAAGAAAAGTTCCGGCCGTGTAACGACCGGAACTGAACAAAGACCCGAGAGGAGAACTTAAGCCGAAACCAACTCCGGCTTGGCAGTTGCCAGCTTCTCTTCTTGCTCACGGAGCTTCTTCGGCATATCGACGACTTTGATGTCCTTTGCCAGGCCGAGCGCTTTGAGCATGCAGATGCCGTAGTAGTTCAAATCAACTTCGTACCAAGCGAGCCCATGCCGCGCCGAAACCGGGTGAGCATGATGGTTGTTATGCCATCCCTCACCGAAGGTCACCATAGCCACCCACCAATTATTGGTCGAGTCATCCTTGGTGGTGAATCGACGGTTGCCCCACATGTGCGTTGCGGAGTTCACGAGCCAGGTGGCATGCAATCCGACGGTCACGCGGAAGAAGATGCCCCACATCACATAAGTCCATCCGCCGACAGCGAGCAGAATCAGCCCAAGCGTCGTGAGCGGAACCCAGTGCCACTTCGACAGCCAGGCGTGATACTTATCGCGGCGAAGATCGGGAGTATATCGTTCAAGTTCGGGATTGCCATGGTGCAGCACTTCACCGCTGATGATCCATCCCATATGCGCCCACCAGCCGCCATCGCGTGGACTGTGAGGATCGCCTTCGCGGTCGCTCGTCTGATGATGTATGCGGTGGGTGCCTACCCAGAAGATCGGTCCGCCCTCAAGGGCGAGAGTGGCACAAGTGGTAAGGAAATACTCAACCCATTTTGGAACCTTATATCCACGATGCGTCAGGAGCCGGTGATACCCCATACCGATCCCGAAGCTCAGAGAGAAATACCAAAGAATGGCCGTAACCAGCAGCGCCTTCCAGCTGAACATGAACAGCGCTGCAACTGCACCAATATGAAAAACCGCCATCACGAAGGCGGTGTACCAGTTGATCTTGCCTCGCTTCGCGGTGTAAACCTGCGAAACGGCCGGCTGCGTAAGAGTGTCAGGTGTAATGATTGCGCTCATAGTCTCCGTTTGCCCAATGGACAGCACCTTTCAACATAACAACCGGGCGATAAGAGCTGTGTAATAGTTATGTAATACCGCTCGTCCCTAGTTACTGAGGTAACATCAAACGGCCATTGCGCGCCTCCGGTGCCTGGGAGCAGCGCAAAATACCCCAAAATGCCCAAATCTGCGCTGATCGCCGGTAGTACCGGACTAGTTGGCTCGGATTGTCTCCAGTTCCTGCTCGCCTCGCCAGAGTACGCAAGCGTCACGGCTTTGGTGCGAAAAGGCAGCGGAATTAGCCATCCGAAGCTGCTGGAACAGCTCGTGGACTTCGAAAGTCTCGGAAATTTTCCAGGTTCCGATGACGTGTTTTGCGCGCTGGGAACAACGATCAAGAAAGCCGGATCGCAACCGGCATTCCGCCGCGTCGATCTCGAGTACCCGCTTCTCCTGGCAGAGCGCAGCCTAACTGCCGGCGCAAAGCAATTCCTGCTGGTTTCGTCGGTCGGCGCGAATGCCAAATCAGGAAATTTCTATCTGCACACCAAGGGAGAGCTTGAAGACGCATTGCAAAGGTTACCGTTTGTTTCACTGCACATCTTTCGTCCTAGCTTCCTCGTTGGGGAGCGCAAAGAAAAACGTACAGGTGAGCACCTCGGCATGGTCCTGGCAGAAGCTCTGAAATTCACGATGGTTGGAGCACTACGTAAATATCGCTCGATTCGAGCCGCGACGGTGGCGCAAGCAATGGTGAAAGCCGCCGCGCTCGGAAACACCGGAGTTCACATTTACGAGCACGACGACATCCTGAGATTGGCAGAGGTATAACGGGAATGGTGGGCAGTGCAGGACTCGAACCTGCGACCTCCTGCTTGTAAGGCAGGCGCTCTAACCAGCTGAGCTAACCGCCCGTCGCGCAGCAGAATGTTGGGCTTTTCTGACGGTAGCACACCAATTCCGGAGGAGCAAACTCGCTTACGTGGGTCCTTTATCGTTAGCGAAGTAATCCCAACTTCTCCATCGGCCAGTACACAAAAACGGCTTTGCCGTAGATGTAATTCTCGGCGACTGGGCCGAAGTCTCGGCTATCGTTTGAGAGCGAACGATGATCGCCGAGGACGAAGTACGAGTTCGGAGGAACGCTCATTTCCGGCAGTGAGCGATAGTCGAAGTATTCGCCGGGCACGTACGCTTCTTTCAACGGACGGCTATTCACGTACACTTGGCCTTCCACGATTCGAACTCGGTCGCCTGAAAGGCCAATCACACGTTTGATGTAGCTCTTGGACGGATCGAAGGGATAGTGAAATACAACGATGTCGCCACGTTCGATCGGCTCGAGCTTGTACACGAACTTATTGATGAAGATCCGCTCCTGATCCTGCAGACCTGGAAGCATGCTCGTGCCCTCTACGCGGACTGGCTGGTACAGAAAAACGATGAATAGGGCGGAGAAGGCTAATGCCAGGAGCAGATCGCGGCTCCAGCTCCAGAGAACTCGCTGGCGTTTCGACGAAATGGTAGTCGGTTTCTCTGGAATCGCTTCTATCGTCATCGTTGCGGATTCTACAATCGGGCGAGTGCGCCCGGATCGGCGTTGTCTTCTCTGATTATAAGAGATGATTCAATATACTTTTTGTTTAGGTACTTCTCCCAGCAGGGGCTTACCGGTCAGGTACCGCCGGAGATTCTCGGTCACGCGGATATAATGACGATCCCAAAGCCTTTCCGTCAGGGCTGCGCTATGCGGCGTAATGAGCAGGTTCTCTAACCCCCATAAGGGCGACCCTGCCGGCAGCGGCTCGGTTTGGAAGACATCCAGAGCTGCTGCTCGTATCGTCTTTGATAGAAGAGCACGTTCCAACGCGAGTTCATCCACCAGATCGCCGCGGCTGACATTGATGAAGTATGCGTCCCTTCGCATCTTGGAAAAGGCCTCGTCATTGAACACAGCCCGGGTTCTCGAGGTGAGAGGAGCAGCAAGCAGGACATACTCGGCTTCGGCCAACAACTGCTCGAGCTGAGCTGGACCGAATACGCGCTCTGCGCCTTCACTTCCCTTGTCTGGATGCTCCCGTGAAGCTAGTACGCGCATACCCAACGCCTTTGCCAGACCAACGCATTCTCGTCCAATCGCGCCCAATCCGATCACACCCAAAGTTGCACCCTGAACTTCACGCGGACGCAAGTCGCTGCGCCACAAATCCTGTTGACCCCAATGACTCTGTGCCTGATACATGCACGCGAAGGGCAGTCCTTTGGCCAATGCGAAAACTAAGGCAATGGCATGCTCAGCTACGACTGGTCCGTGAATCGCGCTGGAGTTCGTCACTTGCACATTACTTGCAACCAATTCGGGAAACATAAGCTGATGTACAGCCGCTGTGGTCGCATGGATCCAACACAACCTACGGGCAGCCTTGAATTGCTCTGGCCGAAGCTGCCAGCCGATCAATACTTCCGCATCGACGATTTCATCAATGAGGCCGTGAAGATCTTTTAACTGAACAAACTCGTGCTCAGGAAAATCGCGCTTGAGTCTCGGTCCAAGCCAGTCAGGTGCATTCCAGAGTTCGAACCGATGATGGATAGCGAGAAGAACTTTCATGGAAAGCCACGCACGCGCAGTACAGCATCAGCGCTCTACCAGCATCACTCCGCGAGAACGCGATGCACAAGGTGAATTGAGATTGAGCCCTCGCCCACCGCTGACGCCACACGCTTAACGTTGTTCGCGCGTGCATCGCCAACCGCAAATACTCCCGGCAAACTGGTCTCAAGCAGGTAAGGAGAACGCGATAACGGCCATTCGGCGCTGCGCAGTTCTTCGGGAAGCAGCTCCGGGCCTGTCTTGATAAAGCCTTTGTCATCCAGCGCAACGCATCCGTCGAGCCATTCCGTATTGGGACTGGCTCCAGTCATCAAAAATATATGATGGATGCGATGAACCTCGCCGGCGCCGGTCTGATTATTCCTCCAGCGGACGCAATCGATCCTCCCATTGCCTTCCAGAGCATCGATCTCTGTAAATGAGTGCAATGTGATCTTAGGACTATCTTCGATCCGGCGAATGAGATAACGCGACATCGTATCGGCCAATCCGGCTGAGCGAATCAGCACGTGCACGTGTCGTGCGCTGTCGGACAGGAAGACCGCCGCCTGTCCCGCCGAATTCCCGCCGCCGACTACGATTACCTCTTCGTCTCCGCACAATTGTGCCTCGATATAAGTCGCTCCGTAGTACACGCCGATACCTTCGTAGCGGGAAAGGTTCTCGAGTGGGAGCCGGCGATATTGAGCGCCAGTAGCAATCACGATCGCGCGTGCTGGAATTTTTGTTCCACCCTCGATTTCAATTGCATACGGACGCTTAGTACAAGCCAGCTTCACGGCACTGCGCGCGATGATCATGTCAGCGCCGAACTTCTGCGCCTGGCTATAGGCTCGGCCGGCGAGTTCCTGGCCGGAGATTCCGGTCGGAAATCCCAGATAATTTTCGATTTTGGAACTTGATCCCGCTTGTCCGCCTGGGGCATTGGTTTCGAGCACGAGAACATCCAGTCCTTCCGAAGCAGCGTAGACAGCTGCAGCCAGCCCCGAGGGGCCAGCTCCGATCACGACCACATCTCGAATATGGCCCTCGTCGATCTCCGGGTTGAGTCCCAGACAATCGGCTACTTGCCGGTTGCTCGGATTCCGCAATACAAGCTTTCCCCGGCAAATCAACACCGGAACTTCGTCGATCTTGACTTGAAACTTGTCGAGCAAGTCCTGAACACCCTCGTCGCGATCGAGATCGATGTACGAATATGGATGTCCATTGCGGGAGAGAAACTCCTTGATGCGCAGCGTTCCCGGTGAGTGCGCGGAGCCAACCAGCACAGAGTCACCGATACCGTGGGCGATTAGTTCAAGACGGCGCAGAATGAATGCGCGCATAATGATCTCACTCAGCTCCACATCCGTCTGCACAAGCTGCTGGAGAGCGTGACGATTAAGTTCAATCACCTCGCCTGCTTTGCTCATCCGGCCGCAGACCAGAGCACGGCGCCCCGAGAGCATGTTCAGCTCTCCAGTGAAGCTTCCTGAAGTGTGCGTTGTGATCAGCACATCGCCCTTCGGAGTCGGCTGGACGATCTCAATCTCTCCTGAAACAACCACGAACAGGCCGGGCCCTACTTCACCCTGCTTGATCAACAACTCGCCTGTCTGCACCGGATGTGTCTTGCCCACGGCTGCGATGCGCGCAATCTGCGAAGGTGTAAGCGTCGGAAAAAGCTGTTCCCGGCGTTCAGGAGAAAGAACGGGTGGAGTATTGATTGGCGTTGCCATGGCGTCCCATTCGATGCGCCCGAGTATATCCAGGACTCAAGGGTGGCCCATGCGAAATGAGAACGGCGATAAAGATCTGGCGGAGAGAGTGGGATTCGAACCCACGATACCCGTTAAGGTATACACGCTTTCCAAGCGTGCGCCTTCAGCCACTCGGCCATCTCTCCGGGCTGCCGTTTCTATTCTACTGGATGCGCCCGTGGTAATCTCGCCTGTTTCCGAATTCTGGAGGAAGAACATGCGACATCTTGCCGGAGTGTTTGCATTGATGTTTGCCATCTCGATCGTGGCCGATGGCCAGAGTCCCGCTCCTTCGAGCAACAAGGTCGGATTCACGCCCGCGAACCTGGACCGCAGCGTCGATCCATGTCTGGATTTTTACCAGTTCGCCTGCGGCACGTGGAGGAAAAACAATCCAATTCCCTCTGACCAGCCGGCCTGGGACAGTTTCACCGAGGTCTATGTGCGCAATCAGAAAATACTGCGCGACATACTCGAAAAACAGTCGGCGGACGATCCGAAGCGCAGTGTCGTCGAGCGCGAGATTGGCGACTTGTATTACGCGTGCATGGATGAAAAGGCAATCAACAGCAAAGGAATCCAGGCGCTCAAGTCCGAGCTCGACCGCACTGCGGCGATCCAGAATCGAGATCAGATCATCGAGCGCATGGCTTACATCCAGCTGCTCACTGGTCCGAGTCCGGTATTCAACTTCAGTTCCAGCCCAGATCTGCACGATGCATCGATGGTGGTTGCTGACCTCGATCAGGGTGGAATCACGATGCCTGATCGCGATTACTACATCAAGGACGACGAGAAGACCAAAACGGTGCGTCAGACCTATCTCACCTACCTGAAGAAGTCCTTCACGCTGGCCGGACAAAATGAAGCGCAGGCGGCCCAAGCGGCTCAGACGATTCTCAACATCGAAACCGATCTGGCCAAGGCGTCGATGGATCGCACAGTACGGCGCGATCCCATGGTGCACGACCACAAAATGAGCCTCAACGAGGCGGCTGCGCTCGCTCCCAATCTGCAACTCGTAAAGTTTTTCAAGCAGGCGAACGGGATCTTTATGAAGTATCCAGTTGACGCCTGGAGAACATATTTGAATTGGCAGATGATCAACTTCGCCGCGCCTTGGTTGTCGGATCCATTCGTTCAGGCGCGCTTTGAATACCGTCAATCACTCACTGGGCAAAAGGAGTTGCAAGCGCGATGGAAGCGCTGCGTTGACCAGACCGACAATTCGTTAGGCGAAGCTCTGGGACAGTCCTATGTCGATCAGACATTTGGTGTTGAAGGCAAACAGCGCATGCTCAAGATGGTGAACGCCCTCGAGCAGTCACTCGATCGCGATATAGCCACGCTGCCATGGATGACCGATGCAACCAAGAAAGAAGCGAAGATCAAGCTGGATGCCATTCGCAACAAGATCGGCTATCCCGAAAAGTGGCGGGACTACAGCTCGATCAAAATCACCCGCGACGACTTTCTCGGCGATTACACTCGCGCCGCGCAGTTTGAGGCCCATCGCCAGGCGAACAAGATCGGCAAGCCGGTCGATAAAATCGAATGGGACATGACGCCCCCGACGGTAAACGCATATTACAGCGGCCAATTCAACGAGATCGTCTTCCCAGCCGGCATCCTCCAGCCTCCGTTTTTCACGAAGGAGCTGGATGACGCCGTGAACTTCGGCGGCATCGGCGCTGTGATTGGTCACGAGCTGACTCACGGCTTCGACGACGAGGGCCGCAAGTTCGACCCGCAAGGAAATCTGCGCGACTGGTGGACGCCCGTCGACGCGCGCGAATTCGAGAAGCGCGCCACTTGTATCTCCGACCAGTACAGCGGCTTCAATGCCGTCGACGATCTTAAGCTCAATGGAAAATTAACTCTCGGCGAAAACACAGCCGATAACGGCGGAGCTCGCATTGCGCTGGTGGCCCTACTCTCAAGCCTGCAACAACAGGCAAAGGCTTCTCCGTCCGATGATGCCCTGTCCCGCAAAATCGACGGCTTCACTCCCGAGCAGCGTTTCTTTTTGGGATTCGCGACTGTCTGGTGTGAGAACCGTAGCGATGAGTACAGCCGCTTTCTCGTTACTGTCGATCCCCATTCTCCTGGACGCTGGCGCACGAATGGTGTTCTTCAGAACATGCCAGAGTTCCAGAAAGCATTCAGCTGCAAACCTGCGCAAGCGATGGTGAGTGCGAATGCCTGTCGGGTTTGGTAATCCTCTCAGGAATGCGAATGACTACTATTTCAACTCTTTAACGTATTTTGCCAATGCATTGATTTGTCTGTCGGAGAGCTGCTTCCTGAAAGCAGGCATATTGTTCTTACCGTTCTTGATGATTTTCGCAAAATCAGAGACGGAGAGCTTTGCCATTTCAGGATCCTGAAATAATTTCGTCCCTAAGTCTCTGCCAACCCTCGCTCCTCGACCATTGTTTCCATGACACCAGACACACTTCGCATGATAGAGCTCGTCGATGGCTTTGTCGGCGGAGAAACCGGTAACTGCAGTTAAGAAAACGATCAGGCCGGTCAAGAATGGGAACGGTCGCATAAACGTTCTGCAACGCGAGGATTTTACATCGAACATGGATACATTCTTTGACGCCTGCCGATCATCAGCAGGCGCCGGTGGTGCAGAAGTGAAACTCTGCCGTCAAAAACCCCAGCTTGCAGTACAACGAATGTAAGGCGAATATTTAACTGCCGATTGCCCGCCTTTTGGGCGAATCTCCGTCTGATGTGCTCCGCGGATTAAGGTTCCGGTTACGCACGATTTCCTAATCAGCTAAGAGCCGTTGCCGATGCCAGCAGAGTAGATGGTTGTTTACGTTTGAGCCTCTTCCAGAGGATCAAATGCAAATCCAACGTTCTTTCTTCCCGAAGCTGATTAGCATTGCGGCTCTTTTTGCAGCTTTAGTGATATCCGGCTGTGGCACAGGCGGCCAGCAGTCCACTTCCAATGTGGCCAGTTCGGCGGTCACACCGGCTGCGAGCACAACACCTGCTCCGAGTGCGAATGCCAACGTGAACCCGCCTTCGCAAAACCCGGCAAGTCCGACGCCCTCTGCCCCGCCCACTCCTCCAACGCCGCAAGCGCCACCTCCAAGCGCCTCTGGAGTTCCGCATTCCTCTCACGTCTTTCTCGTGATCGAGGAAAACAAAATGTTCAGCGAGGTTTATCCAAACGGTATGCCCTGGCTGGCTGCGCAAGGAAACAAGTACGCCTACGCGACTAACTATCACGCAGATGTACCCGGCTCAACGATGGATTATCTATGGCTGTCTTCCGGCAGCGGCGAAGAGGTGTTCGGCTGCGTGGGAGATGGATGTAGCCACACCATCACATCAGACAACATATTTCGTGAGCTTGGAAAGGCTGGACTGACGTGGAAAGTCTACGCGCAATCGTTGCCCAGTCCGGGATACATGGGACCATCGACGGGAGCTTATGCAGCCCACCACAATCCGGCGAAGTGGTACTCGGACGTAATCGATAATTCGGCGCTTCAACAGAACATCGTACCTCTCACTCAGTTGACGGCAGACGTAGCGGCCAACCAGCTGCCAAATTATTCGATCATCATTCCCGACGGCAACAACGATGGATGGGACGGCTCAATGGCAAATGCTGATAGCTTTCTCGCGACGAATGTTGCTCCGCTGCTGAACAAGCCGTATTTTCAGCCAGGCGGGGATGCTCTGATGTTCATCACGTTCGATGAGTGCGATGAGGCTGTCGGTACTTGTCCGGACAACGAGCGTGTCTACACTGCGGTGATTGGTCCCAAAGTGAAACAAGGAACTGTCTCTTCTGTGCCCTACAAGCATGAAAATACGCTGCGGACGATACTCGATGCTCTGGGAGTCAATGTCTATCCCGGAGCCTCTAGCAGCGTCAGTGACATGAGGGATTTCTTCTGAGATTCGGATACGCGCTAAGACGGGGAAGTGCGCCGCGCCCTGACAGATCGTGTTAAAGCTCCGCTTTGGACGTGGGCGATTCAGCCGGCAATCAGGGGAAAAGCTACTTTCTCTTTGCTGGACGCTTCGATGGCACTCTTTTTACTGTCGCCACTCTCTACCAGCTGATGCAAGAGCTTCTGCGAACACACAAGTTCACGCAACGCCCGGCGAAATGTCTCATCCGCGAGCGCCTCACGTGCTATCTCCTCCGCCATCCGGTCGACGGCCACACTGACGGCACCCACAAGCGGTTGGCCAAGGCGTTGATCAACGATCTTCTCCAACGCACTCGCCAAGCGAGAGAGATTACCAGACGCGTATTGCCCCGGGGATAAGCGCAGAGTAAGAACTGGCGCGCCCGGAGAGATTCGAACTCCCGACCTAATGCTCCGGAGGCATTCGCTCTATCCAGCTGAGCTACGGGCGCGCTTCGCGATGGGACATCTCTAGCTTACACCAGCGAAGCTCAGGAACCTGTAGAAACGCAGCGTGCTGCGTCTCTACCAACGCTTGAAAACGAAGAAAACGGCAAACACCATGCAAACAAACCCCACAGCATAGTTCCACTTCAGTTGCTCTTTGAGGTAGAGGAGGGAGAAAACAGAAAAGACGATGAGGGTGATGACTTCCTGAATGATCTTCAGCTGAGCAGTGGTGAATTCGTACGAACCAATTCGATTCGCCGGCACTTGAAAGCAGTACTCGAAGAATGCGATGCCCCAGCTTACGAGCGTAACTTCCCATAATGGAGCCTGCCGATATTTTAGATGACCATACCAGGCAAAGGTCATGAAAATGTTCGATATGGTCAAGAGAAGAATTGTCGTCATGGAATGAGATTAGACAGAAGACGTTCTGACGAGTCGTGGCACAAACGTTTGAAGTTTGAGTTCGCTTAAGGAATCTCTCACAAGGTCGCGCAGAATAGATATTCAGGAGCCATCAGCCAGTCTTCTGGTTCTCTCGTTGCTTGCGCAGCTCCTCCATTACAGAAAAAACCAGTTCCTTGGCTCCGTTCAGCGACGAAAGTACACCTTGAAGGTCCATCGCCGGCTTACTGGGATTCCGATTGCTGGTGCAGTACACACCGTGCTGGCCAATCAGGATGAGGGCATCGGTGAGAAGGTCCATGGTCACGGCAAGGCGGCCGCGAACGGAGCCCATCATGAACTCATGCTTCTCGATTTCTTCTTTGTGATCGTCGAAGACGGACATAGATCCATTTCACCCCGAACGCGGAGAAAACCTACGCCGGGTACCTCCCGAAACAACCTATCGCGTTTCCACTAATTCCGCCTTCGGCGTCGGCGCGGCTTCCGCCTTCTGCTCTGGTTTCCAGCGCAGGATCGGTTTGCGCGCTGCTGTGGTTTCATCCATGCGCGCTACGCGGGTGTTATGTGGGGCGCTGACCACGAGTTGTGGATCGTCCTGCACTTCTTGGGCTATCGACTTCATCGCCTCAATAAACAAGTCGAGTTCTTCCTTCGACTCGCTTTCGGTTGGCTCGATCATGAGGGCGCCAGGAACAATTAGCGGAAATGAGGTTGTGTACGGGTGGAAGCCATAGTCAATGAGGCGCTTGGCGATGTCTCCAGTCCTGACGCCATTCTGTGTCTGCAGGCGATCGCTAAAGACAACCTCGTGCATGGATCCTGTCTTGTACGGCAGCTCGTAGATGCCTTCGAGCTTCTTGCGAATGTAATTGGCATTGAGCACGGCATCTTCTGTGGTTTGACGCAGACCGTCGGGACCATTCGCGAGGATGTAGGCCAGCGCGCGCACAAACATTCCGAAGTTGCCGTAAAAGGCGCGCACGCGTCCGATCGACTGCGGGCGGTTGTACTCGAAGCCGAGCTTGCCATCCGTGCGGGCGGTCAGCACGGGAGTCGGCAGGAATCGTTCGAGGATTTTCTTGCAGGCGACTGGACCGCAGCCGGGACCTCCCCCGCCATGTGGCGTCGAGAATGTCTTGTGTAGATTCAGGTGCATCACATCCACACCGAAATCACCTGGGCGTGTCTTCCCTACGAGCGCGTTCATATTGGCGCCGTCCATATAAAGAAGAGCACCCTTCTCGTGCAGGACATCGGCGATGCGGTGAATCTCCTGCTCAAAAACGCCGATCGTGCTGGGGTTCGTGAGCATCATTCCGGCGACACTGTCGTCGACGACTGATGCGAGCAGACTGGCATCGACCATGCCTTCCGAGTTCGACTTCAAGTTAATGATGTGATATCCGCAGATCGCTGCCGTGGCCGGATTCGTGCCATGTGCCGAGTCGGGAATGATGATCTTTTTGCGCGGGTTTCCTCGTGATTCGTGATAAGCGCGGATCAGGAGGATGCCGGTGAACTCACCATGCGCCCCGGCAGCAGGCTGGAGTGTGATCGAGTCCATGCCGGTGATATCGCACAGGCACTCCTGCAGCGTCTTGATGATCCGCAATGCGCCTTGCGAAATCTTCTCGGGCTGATAGGGATGTGCGTTGCCGATCCCTTCAAGTCGCGCGACGAACTCGTTCACGCGAGCGTTGTACTTCATCGTGCATGAGCCCAGCGGATACATCCCGAGATCGATGGCGTAGTTCCAGGTCGAGAGCCGGGTAAAGTGGCGGATAATCTCGATTTCGCTCACCTCGGGCATTAGCCCGACGTCTTCGCGTGCCTGTTCCCCGAGTAGCTTCTCGGCATCAACTTCCGGCACATCGAGCGGCGGCAGCTTATAGGCTTTCTTGCCCGGGGAGGACTTCTCGAAGATCAGCCCTTCGTTCTGGTTGACATGCTGTGAGACCTTTCGGATCATGCCTGCACCGCCTGGACTGCGGCATCGATCTGCTCACGTGTATTCATTTCAGTACAGCACCAGAGCGACGCATTGCCCAATTCGGGATAGAACTTCTTCAGCGACAATCCACCAACGATCTTCTTCTCCAGCAAACGGTCGTTGATCGCGTGCGGATCTTCTTTACTCTGGACCACGAATTCATTGAACCGCTTTCCGCGCGGGAACAGCACTTCGGCTTTCTTGCCGAACTCGCTGGCAGCGTAGTGCGCCTTCGCCAAGTTCTGCTTGGCGAGGTCCTTGAGGCCCTCGCGTCCATAGACATTCATGTAGATCGTGGACATCAGCGCAACCAGCGCCTGGTTCGTGCAGATGTTCGAAGTCGCCTTCTCCCGCCGAATATGCTGTTCGCGCGTGGAGAGCGTGAGCACATAGCCTCGGTTTCCATTTTTGTCTCTGGTTTCACCGACAAGACGACCAGGCATTTGACGAACGTACTTTTCCTTCGCTGCGAGCACGCCATCGTAGGGACCGCCAAATCCGAGCGGCACCCCGAAAGACTGCGCCTCCATGGAGACGATGTCCGCTTCGGCCGGAGGCTTCACGATCCCGAGTGATAGCGCTTCGGCGATCGAGACCACGAGCAGCGCGCCCTTGCGATGGGCAATCTCGGCAATCGCCGCGACATCTTCGATTGAGCCAAAGAAGTTCGGGCTCTGAATCAGGACGCATGCGCTCCGGTCGGTAACAGCCGTCTCGAGTTCATCGAACTTGAGTTCGCCGCTCTCTTCCCGATAGCCAACAAAGGTCATCGGCATATCGCGGTGGTGAAGATAGGTGTGGATCACCTCGCGATATTCCGGATGTACGGTGCGCGCGATTACCGATTCGTGGCGTCCTGTGACACGCATTGCCATCAAAATCGCCTCTGCAGCTCCGGTGCTGCCG
Organism: Acidobacteriota bacterium; assembly: GCA_003225175.1. Lineage (NCBI taxonomy): Bacteria > Pseudomonadati > Acidobacteriota > Acidobacteriota bacterium. Next base: position 103,093 of record QIBA01000057.1, on the reverse strand, counting down.
TCGTACATCGAGGCGTTGGCGATCTCCATTCCCGTGAGCTCGCAAATCATGGTCTGGAACTCGAAGATCGCCTGCAGCGTGCCTTGGGAAATCTCCGCTTGGTAGGGCGTGTACGAAGTAAGGAATTCGCCGCGCTGGACTAAAGCATCGATGATCACCGGTCGGTAATGGTGATAAGCGCCTGCACCGAGGAAGACTGCGTAGCCGGCGGCATTCTCCTGGCTGCGCTCACGGAAGTAGTCGATGATCTCCGACTCCGCCATCTGCCGCGGAACCTTGAGATCGCGATTCAGCCGGTACTCGGCGGGGATAGCTTTGAAGAAATCGTCAACAGAATGGACGCCGATCTCGCGTAACATCACCTCGCGGTCTGCAGGAGACTTGGGAAGATAACGCAACTAGTGCCCACCCTCTTCTTTCACGTATTTGTCGTAATCGTCCGATGAAAGCAGCTTATTCACCTCGCCGGTATTGCTGAGCTGAATGCGCAGCATCCATGTGCCGTGCGCGTCGGAGTTAATCTTCTCCGGAGTCGTCGTGAGTGACTCGTTTACAGCAACAACTTTGCCCGAGGCGGGTGCATACAGGTCAGAGACTGCCTTCACCGACTCCACGCTGCCGAATGTCTTGCCGACAGTGAGTTCATCCCCTACTTTAGGTAGCTCCACAAAGACGATGTCGCCGAGAGAGTTTTGAGCATAATCGGTAATACCGATCGTGGCTTGATTGCCGTCCACCTTGATCCATTCGTGTTCGCGGGTGTAGCGGTAATCTGCGGGAAAAGCCATGCTGTCTTCCTTTGTTATTTCTCTTTCTTGGCACGTTTATAGAAGGGAGTCGGAACCACCTGTGCCTTTACTTTCTGGCTGCGGACTTCGACCAGGACTACGGTTCCAACTTGGGAATACTGCAGAGGAACGTAAGCCAGCGCGATGTTCTTCTTGAGGAACGGTGCGGGCGATCCGCTGGTGATTTCTCCGATCTGTTCGCCTGACTCGCTATAAATCTTGTAGCCGTCGCGACCGATTCCACGTTCGATCATTTCCAGGCCGGCGAGAATCCTCTTCAGCCCTTCATTCTTGGCTTTCTCCAGCGCATCGCGTCCGATGAAATTGCCTTTCTCCGTTTTGCAGTAGCGTCCCAGGTCAGCTTCCCAGACGTTAATCGTGTCGGAGATTTCGTGACCATAAAGCGCCATCTTTGCTTCGAGGCGGAGAGTGTTGCGCGCGCCAAGACCAGAGGGCAGGATTCCGAACTCTCTGCCCGCTCCCAGCACCTCGTACCAGACGCGCTCGCTCGTCGGCTCGTCGGAAGGAATGTAGATCTCGAATCCGTCTTCCCCGGTGTAGCCCGTGCGGGCAATCATCGTGTTGGGCAGTCCGCAGACCGTGCCGTAGGTGAACCAGTAATTCTTGACGGGCGTGAGGTCTACATTCGTGAGCTTACGCAGGACATCAACAGCTTTGGGACCCTGAATCGCGAGCTGCGTGTAGTAGTCGCTCAGGTTATCGGCGTGGCAGCGGAATTCGCGGACGTTCTGGCGCACCCAGTTCACGTCTTTTTCTCTCGTGCCCGCGTTGATGACCAGCAAGTAGTCGTTGTCGCCGAGTTTGTGAACGATTACATCGTCAACAAATGTTCCCTCGGGATATAGCAGCGGTCCGCGGATAAGCATGTCGCCCATATGGCTGACGTCGAAGACTCCCACTCCAGTGCGGACCGCCATGTGCTCGGCGATAAGTCCGGAGTACTCGACCGGCATGTCCCAGCCGCCAAAATCGACCATCTTGGCGCCCATCTTGCGATGGACAGCATTCAAGGCAGTCTTGCGCAGTCCGGTATTCACTTCGGCGGTAGGACTCAACGGTGTTCCTTATTTGCAGTGCGGAAGGTGACGCCCAGAACTTGCTGGGTAACCCTTGAAATTAACACGCTGATAGGGGAGGGTCAACGCGACGAGCGGCGTCGTTCTGAGTCGCGCCTATCCGCAGTCGAATCTGCTCATCCTGAGGCTTGTTAGTTAATGCTGGGGCTCGTTGGTTACGTGGTTCCGTGCCGCCCTCGGCCGGTACGCTGCTGACGCTATGCTTGCATTTTCGTGCGACCGGTAACCTCTACGCTTTTTACCGTGACGGTGTTCCTCTAACGCGCGGGTTCTTCAGCAGCATACCGGCCGAGGGCGGTCCGGAACCGCGTAACCGGCTTTAGACTCTGTTACCCTAATCTGTTTTCCCAAGACTCCGATTTGATCAGCATCACCGAGTCGACTTGCGGCGTAAAGAGAATCCTGAATGCCCCCCTTCAAGTTCAAAGGCGTTGACTTCATCGAGTTCGATTCGCTCCTTTCCGACGACGAGCGCCTGGTGCGCGATAACACGCGCAAATTCATCGAAGACAACCTGATCCCGATCATCGAGGCATGCAATCGCGAAGGACGCTTTCCGCGCGAATTAGTAAAGCCAATGGGCGAGATGGGACTCTTCGGCGCCAGCCTCAAGGGATATGGATGCGCCGGAATGTCGAACGTGGAGTACGGGCTCGTAATGCAGGAGCTGGAGTGTGGCGACAGCGGAGTGCGGTCTTTTGTGAGCGTGCAGTCTGCGCTGGTGATGTATCCCATCTATGCGTTCGGCAGCGAGGAGCAGAAGCAGCAATGGCTGCCGAAGCTCGCGACTGGAGAAAAGCTTGGCTGCTTCGGGCTTACCGAACCCGACTTCGGCTCGAACCCCGGCGGCATGCGCACGCGTGCAGTGCGCCAGGGGAATGAGTACGTTCTCAACGGCGAGAAGATGTGGATCACCTCCGGCTCGATTGCCGATGTTGCCGTCATCTGGGCGAAGAGCGAAGAGCATGGCGGCGAGGTCCGCGGATTCCTCGTCGAAACGAATCGGCCGGGCTTCTCAGCGCGGGATGTTCATGGCAAGTGGTCGCTGCGGGCATCCGTCACTTCTGGTTTGTCGCTGCAAGATGTTCGCGTCCCTACGTGCAATTTGCTGCCGCAGTCTGACGGCCTGAAGGCGCCGCTGATGTGTCTGAATCAAGCACGTTATGGGATTGCATGGGGAGCCGTGGGCGCGGCTATGTCGTGTTACGACACTGCGCTGCAATATTCACTTCTACGAAAGCAGTTCCGCGATCAGCCCATTGCCTCGCATCAGCTTGTACAGGAGAAGCTCGCGTGGATGATCTCCGAGATTACCAAGGCACAGCTTCTCGTTCTGCAAGTCGGCCGCCTGAAGGACTGTGACAAAGTTCAGCATCAGCACATCTCAATGGCCAAGCGAAACAACGTCTGGATGGCGCTCGAGAGCGCACGCATGGCCCGAGACATTCTCGGAGCGAACGGCATCGCTGACGACTATCCGATCATGCGCCATATGATGAACCTCGAATCAGTGAAGACTTACGAAGGTACTCACGACATCCACACGCTTATCATTGGAGCGAACGTTACCGGGATTGACGCGTTCTAATAGGCGGAGGACCGATGTCTGACTCATGCAAACATCTTCAAGATGCACACGATGCGAAACCGAAGTCCAAGGGCTGCGAAGAGTGTCTCAAAATGGGAGATGGATGGGTACACCTGCGGCTGTGTCTCTCGTGCGGACATGTGGGCTGCTGCGATTCATCTAAGAACAAGCATGCCACCAAGCATTATCATTCGACGAAGCATCCGGTGATTCGGTCGTTCGAGCCTGGGGAGGCGTGGCGATATTGCTATCTTGATGAGTTTTTCGTTGGGTGAGCCGCTGCGTTTAGTGAGTGGTTACAAGCATCAGGGAAGGGCATCGGCTTTAGCCGTCCCGGCAACAGAGCCGCTAAGCTATCCGGCTTTAGCCTCTGAAGGACTGCGGCGCGAGGTATATCGGCCTGCTAGACGAACCTCACCGGCTAAGCCGAAATGCTCATTGCCATTTAACGGCACGACTAAAGCCGATGCCCTTCCCTGAATCATGGCGCCAGCCCTAGTTGTTGGTTTGGAAAAATCCCTGGCTATGGAGTTCATTTCCCAAAAATGAAGCGCATCTGCTGGCTGTTCTTTTTTGTAATTACCCCCTCCTTGTTCGCTCAGCGCCTTCCTCAGACTGCTATTCCGAGTCATTACTCGCTCTTCCTTGATCCTCTCATCGCGCAAAAAACCTTCACTGGTGAAGAAACAATCGATGTGCGTGTAAGCACGGCGACGAAGGAGATCGTTCTCAACTCGCTCGATCTCGACATTACCGAGGCGGAGGTCAAGACAGACAGCTCAGCGCAGAAGGCCAAAGTGACGTACGACAAAGCGCAGGAGATCGTGCGGCTCTCGTTGCCAGCGCCGGCTCCGGTCGGACCGGCACAGATTCATCTGAACTTCTCGGGCAAGCTGACGGAAGGATTGCGCGGCTTGTATCTCAGCAAAGGTGCTCATCGACAATACGCCGTCACTCAGTTCGAAGGCACGTACGCACGAATGATGTTTCCCTGCTTCGACGAACCGTCCTTCAAGGCCGCCTTCGATCTCACCGTAATGGCCGATAAGGGCGACTCTGCCATTTCAAATGGCAGCATCGCGAAAGACGAGCCGGCAGGTGACAACCGCCACAGGATCACCTTCTCCACTTCGCCAAAAATGTCCACTTATTTAGTGGCGCTGGCGATTGGTGATTGGCAGTGCCTTTCTCGCAGGGTCGACGGTGTCTCCATTCGGGTGTGCGCTGAGCCTGACAAGACGCAATACGCAGCCTTCGGGCTCGATGTAGCCGCACATTCGATTGAGTTCTATAACCACTGGTACGGCATGAAGTACCCCTTTGGGAAACTTGATATGGTCGCCATTCCCGATTACGAGTGGGGTGGGATGGAGAATACGGCGTCGATCTTCTATCGCGATACGGCGCTCCTGTTGGGCGGGAACAACGCATCTGTATTCCGCAGGCGCGGGCAAGCGGTGACGATCGCTCACGAAATTGCTCATCAGTGGTTTGGCGATCTAGTTACGGCCGCGTGGTGGGACGACATCTGGCTCAACGAAGGCTTTGCCACGTGGATGTCGCGAAAACCGATTGAGGCTTGGCATCCAGAGTGGCATCTCGAGGACGATGCGGCGGAAGAGGCTCAGCAGATTATCGGCGTTGATTCCCTGACCACGGCCCGCGCGATTCATGGAAATCCCAGCACCTCCTCCGAGATCAAAGAGATGTTCGACGGCATCACTTATGAAAAAGGCGCCGCGGTACTGCGCATGCTCGAGTCCTATATCGGCCCTGAGACATTCCGAGAAGGGGTGAATGCGTATCTCGCGGCGCACGTTAACGGGAACGCTACTTCGGCAGATTTCTGGCAGGCTGAAGCTCAGGCTTCGGGAAAGCCGATCGACAAAATCATGGCGACGTTTGTCCTGCAACCCGGAGTTCCGTTGCTGAGTCTGTCGACTTCCTGCAACAACGGTTCCGACACACTCGAGCTGAAGCAGCAGCGATTTTTCGTTTCTCCTGAGCGACTAGAGGCGGCAAGCAACGAAACCTGGCAGATGCCGGTATGCACGAAGTCGAACAAGGACGCAGGTGGTACGTGCTCGCTGATGACTCAACCCCAACAAGCTGTTCCGTCCTCGAGCTGCGCAGATTGGGTATTCGGAAATCGCGACGCCAAGGGCTACTACCGCGTCGCGTATGCGCCCCGGGATCTGAAGAAAGTAGCTGACGCTGCCGAGCAACGACTTAATGTGCCGGAACGCATTGCGTTAGTGGAGGACACATGGGCTCTTGCTCGTGCGGGCAAGACGTCAGTCGCAGCTTTCCTGGACCTCGCAAAGCAATTGCGTAGTGATGAGAATCGGCACGTAGTCGCATCCTTGACGAGGCATCTGGAATATGTCGGCGATTCGCTTGTGCCAAGCAGTCAGGAAATTTCGTATAAAGCTGTCGTCCGCGCACAGTTTGCCCCACTAGCGAAGACGCTTGGATGGAGTGCTCGCCCGAGCGACACGGATGAACAGAAGGTGTTGCGGGCGAACTTGCTCGCTACGCTCGGTTCAGCGGCAGATCCGGATGCGGTCGCCGCCGCCCGCAAAATCGTGGACGAGTACATGCAGAACCCCGCTTCGGTGGATGGGACTATCAGTGGTAACGCCTTTGCTGTAGCAGCGGAAAATGGTGACTCAGCTTCCTATGATCAGCTATCAAGCGCGCTTGCAAAAGCGAAGACCAGCGACGAGTACAACCACTATCTCTATGCCTTGGCGGCTTTCAGAGATCCCAACCTGTCTCAGCGCACGGTTGCCCTCGTAGATCAAGGAAAAGTGCGACAACAGGAATATCCGCGCTTCTTTGGCGCTCTGCTTTCAAATCCAGCCGCTCGAGAGGCAGCATGGAAGTATCTGAAAGATCATTGGGACAGCATGGCACAGAAAGTGACCTCGTTCGGTGGAGCAGGCGCGGTTTCAGCTTTGGGAAATAGCTGCTCTGCGGAAATGAGCGAAGACGTGAAGCAATTTTTCGCGAATCATCCCGCGCCAGGCGCACAGCGGGCTGTCCAGCAAAGTGTGGAGCAAATCGACGGTTGCATTGATTTCCAGCGGCGACAGAGCGGGAACTTTCAGAATTGGCTAAGAAATAGGTCCTGACTGGCAGAGAACCAGCGCGTCTTTGCGGGAATGCAAGGGCCGACTTCGCAGGTTTAGGAACGCGCCAGCATGGTGGAGACGCAGCATGCTGCGTCTCTACCGAAGCTATCGTCCGAAGCTGTATCCGAGATTCAAGCCGTAGCGTGTAGCATGAGCGGACGTGAACTCGAGATTGTTATGCACGAAATAGAAGTGCGCTTCGGGAGCCAGATAGACGGTCTTTGTCAGGTAAAGCCGCAAGGCTGCGCCTACGTGTCCGAGAAAGTGATTGCTGCTCACGTAGTTGGTGCACTGGCCAAAGTTGTTGCAGTTCACAAAGTCACCGTAGAAGCGGATGCTTTCCGCGCCAATTCCGCCCATCGCGGCGTAGCCGATGCGACCAACCTTGCGTGCATACACAGCGTTGAAGTCATAGAAAATCGGCCGGTAGGGTGTGAGGTCCTGGTAGGTACCGCGAGTGGCCCTCCATGCAACTTCGCCATTGAATCCAAGATTGCGCCAGATAATGAAGTCGGCTGCGAAGCTCGGATACACTCCGCCGCTGAGAGATTGCGGAGAGTGGTTGAAATCATTTAAATCGAAATTGGTAGCGGATGGCGCGTTTATGCCGCTGATTCCGAATTGGGCATCCATTTGTTGTTGGGCATGAAGCGTATCTACAAGAAGAATCGACGAAATAAAGAAAAGCGCAGCAAACAGGCGTTTCACAACTCCTCCCAACCCGAAGAATAGACCCTCGATCGCTTGAATTGGCGACGGAGTTTTCCCTTAGTAACTCAGACACTCAAACTGAAGAAGATGTTGTGCTCGGCGGTTAAATAACGCCAGTTACCGAAGTCCAGCGTCCTTGTCGGATTGCCGTCGGTAAAGCTCGATCACGTTGGTGCGGGCATTGGGGAAATCAGGAGCAACTTCAAATCGATAGTTGCCGAGCGTGATTAATTTAGGCCGTTGAGCAGGGACGGCAGGATCAGAATGGGAACTCGCGATGTCTGCCTCGGCAGGAAAAATTTTTAATGCGAAGTACGCCATGAGGAGGAAGCCGGAGATGATCCAGGCCAGCTGGAACCAGAAGAGAGCGTCAACTACTTTTTCCCATACACCAGGATGCAATCGCCGCACCTCTCTTCAGATAGTAAAAAACGAGCGGAGATGATCAGGCCGTCATCTCCGCCCATGTCGCCGAGGGACGACCAGGAGAGACTTGCACGACGAAGATGTGATGTTCGTCCCTGGGCGTTATTGTCGTTCCTGCTAAATAAGACCACTTTCGGGAAGCAGTTGACCTTAAAACATGCAGTTCGGGTGTAAAGAAAGGTAAATAGCTGAGTTCCATGATATGAAACGTGCCACAATCCTAGTAGCTGGGTCATCTTAGCTCTTACACATGTTGGACAAAATCCTGATTATTGATGATGATGCGGAGCTCTGCGAAATGCTGTCGGAGTATCTGCGTAAAGAAGGGTTCGAAGTAGAAAGCGTTCAGCACGGCGCTCGCGGTTTGGAGAAAGCACGGGAAGGCAATCACCAGATGGTTGTCCTCGACGTCATGCTTCCCGGGATGAATGGCTTCGATTTACTGCGGGAGCTGCGGACAACATCCGATATTCCTGTGCTGCTTCTGACCGCGCGCGGCGATGAGCTTGATCGTATCGTCGGACTTGAAATCGGAGCTGACGACTATCTTTCGAAACCGTTCAACGCGCGCGAGTTACTGGCTCGCATTCGTGCAATCGGACGCCGAAACGCCCGAGAGCAACGCGGATCGAGCGCTACGAAGCAGCCCGTGCAAGTGGGGGACGTGGAACTCGATCCCGGATCCCGAACAATTACCCTAAACGGAAAAGTCCTGGAAACTACTACGGTAGAGTTCAATTTGCTCGAAGTTCTGCTACGATCCGCGGGCAATGTGGTAAGCCGGGATGAGATCGCTTCGGTCGTACTGGGACGGGAACTGAGTCCGTTTGATCGCAGTATCGACGTACACATCAGCAAACTGCGCAAGAAGCTCGGAAATCTCCCGAATGGTCGGGAGCGCATCAAGACCATTCGCAACACGGGCTATATGTACGTGTCGATGGTCCACTCTCCGGTACGAGAGAAACAGCTCAGATAAAATGCGCAGCCTCTTCTTCAAAATCTTTGCGTCTTTTTGGATCTGCACCGCACTTATTTTTGGAGTACTGATCGCCACGGCGGAACGGCCAACGGAAGATCAGATCCGATCTGCCGTACATCGGGGACTCACCCCTGCAATTTTGTCTAATGCGGAGATCCTCATCCATTCGTATGAGGACGGCGGCTGCAAGGCAGTGATCGAGAGTAAGAAGTCGGTCGAGCCCGGACGCATGCCGCTCGATTTGCTCGATACAGGCGGCAATTTTCTCTGCGACAACAAACATCGGAAGATCAATCTTGGAACTCTCCGGGCTCCAGGAGGAGTCGAGTTTCGTACGATCGAGAATCAGAGGTTTGGCATTACGGGCTTGCTCCCAGGACGGTCGGCGAACTATGTGGCAATTTTCGAATTAAGGCGTATCGAGCTTCCTCTAGTTCGGGGAAATCCTTTCAAACGGCTAGGACTGGCGCTAGTCATTTCAGGTTTAATTTGCGCTTTGCTCGCACGCTACTTGACTCGACCGATCACACGCCTGCGAGCAGCCGCGCAGAAAATTGCTGCCGGCGATCTGAAAGCACGAGCTGGTAAAGGCTCCGCTCAACTCGATGAAGTCGGACAATTGGTCCAGGACTTCGACCTGATGGCTGAGCGGCTGGAGGTTCTCATTGGAGCCCAGCAGCGGCTGATCAGTGATGTTTCGCATGAGCTGCGCTCTCCGCTCACGCGATTGAAGCTCGCTCTTGATCTTGCTCGCAGCGATTCGGGAATCGAGCACTCGCCACCGCTCGACCGCATTGAACGCGAGGCAGAGAGACTTAGCGGCTTGGTGGGCATGTTGCTGACACTATCGCGCCTGGAATCTGGTGACTCTGTGCCGGCGAGCACGATGGTTCACATTCCCGATCTCCTCGCCGAGATCGCTGCCGATGTTGAAATTGAAGCGCAATCTCGCAGCTGCACTGTCGCGCTAGACCGCATGCAGGAATGTTGGATCGAGGGAGATCAGGAGCTGCTGCGCAGCGCCTTTGAGAACGTGGTTCGCAACGCGATCCGCTACACCGAACCCGGAACCGCGGTTCAGATCAGCATCAAATGCGAACCCAATGACGTAAAGATCATTGTGCGAGATCACGGACCCGGTGTACCGGAATCGGAATTGGACAATGTCTTTAAACCGTTCTATCGAGTGGACACATCCCGTGAACGCCGGACGGGCGGCGTTGGACTTGGACTCGCAATCGCAGAGCGCGCCATAAAACTTCACAACGGAAAAATCGGGGCAGGTAATCTTAAAGAGGGCGGATTTCAGATCGAGATCTCGCTCCCCATGGCAGTAGTGACCGTCTAACTCGTACTGCTGGTTTATCATGCCAGCCCATGAAGATTCTCGGATGGTCGCTCCTTCTCTTCTCGCTTTCTGCCTGCATGGCGCAAGCTCCATCGCCAACTTCTCAGGCGCAACCGCAATCGCAATCTGCTGATCCGGACCTGGAAAGACTAATCCCACAACTTCAACGCGCGCATCAGGCGCTGAACGACTGGCCGAATCTTGGCCGCTACCGCGACGCGAACGCGTCAACTCCGCCGCCAGCGTCCGGGGAGAATCGAATTGTATTCATGGGAGATTCGATTACCGATGGATGGGGCAAAGGTAAGGCACAATTCTTTCCGGGAAAGCCTTACATCAATCGCGGCATCAGCGGACAGACTACGCCGCAAATGCTCGTACGCTTTCGTCCCGATGTAATCGATCTCAAGCCCAAATTGGTAGTGACGCTCGCCGGAACCAATGATATCGCTGGGAATACGGGCTCTGAGACCCTCCAGAATATTGAGGATAATCTTTCGTCGATGTCGGAGTTGGCCAGAGCGAATGGCATCCGCGTCGTCATAGCGTCTGTGATGCCGGTTTGCGATTACCTTAAGCCGCAGACTCAGCGGCGGCCTCCTCAGCAGATCGTCGCGCTCAACGAATGGATCAAGGCCTACACGGCGAAGAATGGATTTGGTTATCTCGATTACTACTCAGCGACGGTCGATAACTCCGGTATGTTCAGGAAGGAACTCACCTACGACTGTTTGCATCCGAACGACGCAGCTTATGAAGTGATGCAGCCATTGGCTGAGCAAGCAATCGCCGAGGCGCTCAAGAAATAGTCCATGCCCCTCGAATCACCCGGATTTATAACGCAGAGTGCGGCGGAGCGGGCCAACCAGCGCAATGCTCTCATGGCCGGATTTCTCGGCTGGACCCTCGATGCCTTCGACTTCTTCGTTCTCACTTATGTGTTGAATGATGTCGCCCGCGATTTCCATCGCACGCGTCCTGATATCGCATTAACGCTGACGGCTAGTCTCGCAATGAGGCCAGTGGGCGCGATCATCTTTGGATTGCTCGCGGATCGTTATGGAAGACGGCTGCCCTTGATGCTCGACATCATCTTTTATTCAGTCATCGAAGTCCTTTCCGGGTTTGCGACTAGCTACAACGTGTTTTTGTTTCTGCGATTGCTGTATGGGATCGGCATGGGAGGCGAATGGGGAGTCGGAGCGTCTCTCACCCTGGAGTCGGTTCCGGCGCGCTGGCGGGGACTCGTCTCAGGTCTTCTTCAAGAAGGATATGCGCTCGGGAACATCCTCGCAGCCGTAGCCTATTTCACGATCTACCCACGACACGGCTGGCGAGCGCTCTTCTTCGTCGGCGGCCTCCCTGCCCTGCTCTCTTTGTTTATTCGCGCCAAAGTCAAAGAGTCCGAAGCATGGCATTCGACCCGTACCGATTGGGGAACATATTGGCTCATCGTCCGGCGTAATGGCCGTCGCTTCCTCTATCTAGTCCTGCTGATGACGATGATGAATTTCATGTCGCACGGCACGCAGGATTTATATCCGACGTTTCTCAGTCATCAGCGCGGATATGGGGCACACGCAACTGCGCTCATCAGCATCATCACCATGATCGGCGCTATATGCGGAGGACTCGCATTTGGAGCCTACTCCGACTGGAAAGGCCGCAGGCGCGCCATGATCACGGCCGCGCTGCTTGGTTTAATTGCGATCCCACTTTGGATCCTTTCGCCCACGACAGCGCTGTTGGTCGCCGGCGGATTTGCCATGCAGTTCATGGTGCAAGGCGCTTGGGGTGTGATTCCGGCTCATATCAACGAACTCTCGCCGGGGGAACTCCGTGGATTCTTTCCCGGATTTGCTTATCAACTTGGAGTGCTCTGCGCGTCGAGCATCAGTTACACCGAACCCAAATTGGGTGAGCGCTTTTCCTATACAGCGTCCATGGGCATTCTTGCCGCAGCAGTGCTGAGCCTCGCCGCACTCGTGGTCTATCTGGGACCGGAGGCTAAAGGCGTGCCCTTCGGAGCCCCACAAAGAAGCGGCTAGTGTCCATGGAGCGTTACGTGCGATTGGATGCGTTCGATGCGCTGGAGTTTTGCGCGACAACCGGCTTCGCCATCAGCAATCCGTCCAATCCGCCGGGATAATACCGTCGCAAAGTTTTCAAAACGGAGTAGCCGTGCTTCTTATAGAAGGCGAGCGCAGAATGATTGTTCACTGCGACTTCGAGAAGTATTGATCTGCAGCCAAGGGCAACGAAGGCTTCTTCGAGCGCGCGCATCAATCTTGTTCCGAGACCCGCTCGTCGCGCGGATGCATCTACGTCCAGGGTGATGATGTGCCCGAACCCACGAACTTCAGGATGCCCGAGGATGAATCCTTCTAGCTGCTCGCCTTCCCAGGCAACGAGACAAATCGCTGACTTCCGGCGCAGGTGGTACTCAAGTTCTTGTCGGGAATAAGCAATGTCCCTTGGAAAACAACGCTGGTCCAAAGCCCACACTTGCTCGAAGTCTTCTTTACGGCAGACTCGCAGCTCGAGACTGTTGGCTATTCGGGCTTCCCTCTGGTTATGAAGGGTAATTTCTTCGGGTCGGCTACCACAACATGGCCGTCACTCCGAAGCACATAGGGTGCTCCGGTTGGATCGACGGGAATCGAGCGGAGCCACCCGGCTACGATGAGGTCTCTCCAGGACGACGGATTGTGTCCGGTATGCCTTGCGAATTCGGAAGCGACGGATTCCAATTTAGGAACCTCCTGATCGACAACGAGCGACGCAACATGCAGCTCGGCATTCTGCTTGAGATTCTTGTCTGTGGACTCGTTGTAGATGTTCTGCCACATGTAACGAGCGGTCTCGAAATTGCCGGCTTCGGTCAACATCTTCGCCGCCATGACCTTCATCCACGGATGCGACCCGGGAAGCTTGGATCCCTCGTCGAAGCTCTGCGCGGCCCCGAGATAATCGTGCTGCCCGAGGTATTGAATGAAAGCGAGCGTGAAATAGAGATGCCATTCGTTGGGATTGTTGCGAATACCTTTGCGAATCAGCGCCACTGCGGCTGCATCATCTCCGGCGCCGCTTGGAGGAGGTTGGTCGAGGAAGGTCGATCCCCATTCATACGCGACTACCAGATTCGGGTCTAGGGTAGTCGTAATGTCCAGTAATGGAGTCAGCGCCTTGTATTCCTTCGAGTCACGCTGGTGCTTCCTGCCAAAATATTGCACGACTCGCATCCAGTAGATGTCGGCGAGCAGTCCGGAGTAGCCAAGGCTGGCGCGCTTCACGAACTCCGGCGAGGAGATAAACAGCACGTCTTCCATCGGCGAAGACGGGTAGGCAGCCTCAATCTTACCGACAAGAGCGAAGCACGCCACCATCGAGACTACCAGCCCGCTCGCGACGATCATCGTGGAACGACGACTCACTTCAGGTCCCTGCGCCAAAAGATCAATACTGCGCCGCTCGCAGCCGCAGCAGCATACAAGAGGCTGTAAAATGTGTTATATCCCACGAGAGCAGCAGGAATGAACTGATCATGTGATACGCGTGTGATCACATTCAGCGAGGCCAAATTGGGAACGATATAGGAGGCGGCTCGAGCCAGAACTCCCTCCGGGCCGTGCGACATTGCGGCGAATGCGCGGAGGTCCCCGGCAAACGTGCCCGCTACAAACATGGACAGTGAAAACAGCGCCGAGAGCAGAGGCGATGAGAACGAGGAAAACAATAACGCGAGCGCAATGATGACAATGAATTGCAGAAATAGAAAATAAATCGCGATCAGCACGTTGGCGTCGGCACGAGTAAAAGTTCGCGTCATGATCAGAAGCGCCAGATAAAAACCGGCCGTCATCGCGATCGTGTTAAGCAGAAGAGTCCCTGCGAGTCCGCAGTACTTTCCGAAAATGAATTCCCCGCGCCCGACAGGGCGCGAAAGCACTGGATATAACGTGCGCTTTTCGATCTCTTTGGAGACCAGACTGATCCCGACGAAGATAGAGATCACGATTCCGAAAATGGAAATCGCGCTGAGACTCAAGTTGATGAGCAAAACGCGCTGAACGCCAATCGAGATCTCTCCCAGAAGAGGCGCTGCGGCAACAAGCAGCAATGCGAAAAATACGAGATTGTAGAGGACACGGTCGCGTACCGCTTCCCTGAACGTATTGAAGGCGATGACTCGGATGCGGATTGTCATTGCACGACGTTTTCCCGCTCGCCAAGCTTCTGAAGAAAATATTCCTCGAGAGATCCTCCCACCGGATTCACAGAAACCAGTTGCGCAGAGTTGCTCCTGAGCGTCTCCAGCGCGGTCTGGACTTGGCTTTCTTTCACGATCGTTCGTGCAACTTCCCCGGCGACATGGATTTCGTTGCCGAAGTTCCGCATGGCGGGTATCGCCGCCGTGCCCTGCCACACCACCTCGAACCGGCTGCGATTTTGAGCAACCAGCTCTGCAATCACGCTCACCCCGCGAAGCTCGCCTTTATTCAGAACGGCAACGCGATGGCACAGAGCCTCAGCATCGGAAAGGATATGAGTGGAGAAAAAGACGGTCTTGCCTTCGCGATTCAGAGACTGGATGAAGTCTCGAACTTGACGCCGACCAACCGGGTCCAGACCAGACATTGGCTCATCCAGAAATACAACTTCCGGTTCATGAAGTACGGCCTGCGCGATTCCCACGCGCTGCAGCATGCCCTTCGAGAATTTCCGCAATGGGGTTCGCCCTTGCGAGGCTAATCCCACTCGCTCGAGAAGCTTGGGAATCCGCAATCGGCGATCTGCGGCCGAAACACCCGAGAGTGTCCCGTAGTAGTCCAGCAATTCGATCGGGGTAAGGTGATCGTAGAAATACGGCTGCTCCGGAAGAAATCCGATGCGTGCGCGAACCGCAGGATCGCGCCACGGCTGGTTCAGAATTCGCGCCGTTCCCGCACTAGGAGAGATCAGTCCCATAAGGAGCTTCAGGGTTGTAGTTTTGCCCGCACCATTCGGCCCAAGAAACCCGAAGACCTCTCCCTTCAGTATCTCAAGATGAAGACTCTTGAGACCCACTCTTTTCGTCTTGCGCCAAAATCCGACTGTGTAGATTTTCTCTAAACCCAGGATCTCAACAGCAAACATGTGATTGTTCTGGAAAGCTGCGCGGCTTTGGCAAATCTCGACTTACCAACTTCGCCGTCGCAGCCAGAAGTCCAATCTTGCCACTGCATCGCCTATCTGACGATAACCACAAGAGTTCGCACTCCGTTCTTGAACGAAGCGTCGCCAGCAACCATCTCTTCAGCTCGGCGCTTGTACGCGCACTGCGGGAGACTCAGGCAAGCTCTGCCCCTGCTCTCTGAGCATCCGCTTCAGACGAACCAGGCTCAGTGCGAGCAAGAGTACCGGGAATGCAGCGATCAACAATTCCGTATACCAAGGCACTCCCAACTTATGCAAGAAGACGAACCAGCGATCGAATCCAAGTCCCACCGGCGCTGGTCTGCCATCGACATATTCAATCAGCCGCCTTGTCTGACTCACCAACGGGTCGTAGCTCATTCGGTATGTGAGCTTGGAATCGTAATAAGTTCCCGTGCCGATCACCTGATCTTCGAGAAAGCTCGTCGAATAAGTAATCACCTGTACTGCGAAGCCGACCACGGTCAGCACCACCAGCCACTTCCGAAGGAGTGAGCTGCCGGTCGTGAGAAGAATGCCGGCCGAAAGACAAGTAACGATCAGGAACGGAAGCAGATACCTCGGTCCAGGACAGATCCCACCTTCCCACTGCGTGTAGCGCATGTAGAACAGGAGGTATACGAATGGCAATCCCGCGCTAACGACGGCAACAGCCCGATCACGGGTCCAGAGTTGCCGCATGCCCAAAATCGCGAGCAGCAAAATTGGCATGAAAATGAAGATCGATTTGCCCGGCGAGAACAGAAATCCGGTAAGACCAACATAAAAAGGTGCGTGAAAAGAATTAAGCTGTTTCCCCAACACATCTTCCGTTTCGGGATATCCAAAATTCAGCGCTCGCCCAAAAACAATTTTGTTCGAGAGCAGATAGAACAGTGCGGAGATCGCAGGAATGGAGCAAATAACCATTGCACGTCTGAAGGCGGCTCGACCTTCACGGAGCAGAATCCCGATTGCGAAGACGCCGGTCGCAAAAACCATTGTGGGACGAATCCAAATTGCCAGGGCAAGCAGGAATCCGATAGCGACGGCGTTCTTGTCGTTCATTCGCCCTCCGTCAAGGGCAAGGAGATATACCGCTGCCATCATGACCAGAGCGCTAAAGGGTTCCGAAAAGAAATATCCCGAATATGGAAAAATCAGAGTGCCAAAGGCAACGCACAATGTGGCGATCAGCGCAGTTCGTACCGAAACACCAAGTGCAGAGAGCGTCAAGGAGAAGAATGCCATCGCCCCAGCCGCTGCAAGAGCGCTGCTGAACACCGCGCCGAATACCTGAATGTAAAAGATCACTTCCGGCGTGCGCGGAACTCCGGGCAGGTGTGCCAGCAAAAATTTCCCTGCCACCATAGGCGGTACAGAGGCGAACGCCTGACCCGCCGGATAGGGAGCTCGCGGCTGTCCGTGGCGGTCGAATGCTCCGTAGAAATCCCTGAACTGCACCGCCTGAGGAATCGCCGTCGAGCCGCGCTCGACCAGGCTTTGCGCCTGGAAAAATGGCATGTATTCATCCGGCGTTCGGATCCTGCCGGAGGAGGCAAGTGCATAGATGCAACTAAGGCAGACAAACAACCAGCCTGCCGCACGCAGCGGCAAGCCGTAGCCCTGGGTGATTTCGGTGTTGGGAGAGGATTGGCTCACGGAAATAAACAAGGGAGTCGCGTTGCCGCGACTCCCCTGAGTGTCAGGCTAAACCAAGCTTACTACTGAAGTGGGACGTCGCTGCTCGTGGCCGACTGGCTCGGGTTGAAGCGGATCACACCGCTCGCATCCGCATAGAAATAACGGTTACCAGTCTGCCCAGGCGCTGCCGGGTTGCCATTCAGTGCGAAACCAACGTTGGAACCGCCAGCGGCAGCCGCGATCGGTGCGTACGTGAAGAAGTATCCGCTCTTCGGAGTCGCTGAGGTGCCTGCACCGGACAGAACCGCGTCGACGTAACAGGTGTGCGTCGCATCTGGCGGATTGCACTGAGTTGTTGAGCCGTTCGGACCCAAGTCCGCAAGGGCGTTCGAGAAGCCAATCTGGTTACCACCGCTCAACCAACCGGCTGAGTTGTAGCTCACTTCGGCCGTCACGATGGTGCGCATGGAACCAACAGCCGAGGCCTCGTTAGCCGCGATCTTGGCGCGCAGCAGGTTTGGAATTGCGATAGCCGCGATGATCAGAATGATCGCCACGACAATCAAAAGTTCAATCAGCGAGAAACCCTTTTGCTTCTTCATTTTGCTCCTTTTAGGATGGCCAGGAACGGCCGTCTGCGTTCTTCCTAGCGGGCAAAACCCCGCTGGTTGACGACCCCTGTAATCGCAACCGGGGTACCACTTTCGTAGCAAGGACCAGAATTGGCACATTGTCTAGTAAAGTCAACGACTTACGCGAGGCTTTCAAACCAAATGGGGCTCGGGAATGAGGGGCGTTAGAGCCAATTTGACAGATTATGTCATTGGAGCCGGACGGAATTTGTCAGAAGGGAGTTAAACGTGCCGTACGCTCCGCTAACCCTGAATTTGCAAACATTAAGACGAGGAGCTCACTCCTTAAATGCTGGCCGCGCAAATCCTGCTTTAGCTCTCTACCTGTTCCTATTACCTCGGTTATCCCGCCCGGCATCTTCAGCTTGATATCGCGGCGAGAACGACTGGAGTATGAGAAAACCAGTATTTATTCTCCGACAAAGTGAGTCGACCTTGAGCGCCATAATTATCCCCACGCTCGATCGCCCCGCAACTTCTGATCGCAGCCGCCTCCAAGCCTGGTCTCAGTGGTTCATCCAGCCTGCAGTTCTAATCCGCGTCGTACTCTACGCGACGACTCTGATTTATCTACGGACGGCTCTCTTCGATTACGTTTATGACGACTCGCTCCTGATCACATTGCATCCGTGGATGGAATCCTGGAAACAGTTTCCCCAATTCCTTACCCATTCATTCTGGGGTTTCATGGAAGTCCCGCGGACGATGGATTATTACCGACCGCTCGTGTCGCTCGTCCTGGCGATGATTCGTCATCTCTTAGGGCCAGCTCCCGCATGGTTTCATCTCGCCGCCGCAGGACTCCACATTTTGGCAACATATTTGGTCTATCGACTCGCTTTCGAGACGATTGGCGACAAGAGAGTTGCTGCGATTGCGGCAGGATTTTTCGGGTTACATCCCACCAGGGTTGAGACCGCTGCCTGGATTTCCGGCATCAGCGATTCCCTTTCGGCAGTGCTTTTCCTGGCCTCCATGATTTTGTATTTCAAGGCTCGCAACGACACTACTGGGCGCAAACTTAAGTACCACGCGATTTCGACCTTATTGTTGCTGCTGGCATTATTTTCTAAAGAGGCAGCGATATTTGCTCCGATTCTGATCGCCATTTATGAATTCAGTTCCGCCAATGCCCGCTTTCGTGATCGCTGCCTGGCAAGCCTCAGGGCTGCATTGCCGTTCTTGGCTGTGACAGCGCTGGCCATTTCAGCAAGGAGCCTCCTGGTACACAACCAACTTGGCCAAGGCATGCGACAGGTCCCGCTAAAGACTACAATCTTCAGCGCTCCAACCACAATCGTTTGGTACCTTGGGAAACAGTTATGGCCGAGTGAATTGAGTGTTCAGTATCCGATCAAGCTCGTGTTCACACTTTCGCTGGTGAAGTTTGTGTTGCCGCTGATTTTGGTCCTGGTGAGTACGGTTGGAGTTGCCTGGGCGGTTAGACGAAAACCTATTGGGATCTTCTTTGCCAGCTGGTTCGTACTCATGCTCGCTCCGGTAATTCTTTACGTCGTAGTGTTGCAGGAACATGACCGGTATATCTATCTCTCTTCAGTTGCTTTGTGTATTGGTATTGCGTATTTAGTCGATCATCTTCGGATTCTAGGCGCTCACACTCAAGGTGCTGCCCTACTCTTACTCTTTGCTCTGATGGCAGGGCTTACTCTGAAGTATGAGTCATATTGGGACAACGACATGGCGCTTTCGACACGGGCTGTGCAGATTGCTCCCGCAAACCCGAAGGCGCTGGAATACCATGCGGACACATGCGTCTTCTTGGGACAATACGCAAAGGCGGAAGCATTTGCTCGCAGCGTGATCGGTCCAAATCAGGATCCGGAAGGCTGGTATATCCTCGGGAATGTGCTTAGCTCCGAGCAAAAGTACACAGAAGCTCGTGAAGCATATCAAACGGCTTCGAAGCTATGGGGTGGGCATAATCTCATGGCGACCCTCGGGCTGGCAGGTGTTGATTTGAACGTGGGAAAAGGCGATGAGGCCGTAGAGATCTACCGCGAGCAACTCAGACGAACTCCGAACCGGGCATTTCTTCACGGAAGATTGGCGTCAGCGCTCAAAGCCGTGGGCAAGAGTGAAGAAGCCGAAAAAGAACTCGCGATTCAGAAGAGCCTGCAGAAAACACCTTCCTAATTCGAGCCGAGAGCCTGACGTCCAGGGACTCGCGATGTGGCTAGACTGGCTGTGCTATCTCGGGTTCGCTAGAAGCTTGTTCTTGCAGACTAAGCTCCATCTCCCCTGCAGCTTCATTCCCACTTCGAACCGCGTAGTTGGTACCGCGATCCTCGGGATAAACTTGTGCCATCGTCGCGAGGAACAGATTAGCAACTTCAGTCTTCATTTTTGGCACAAGTCTGCTGTAGTGACGCTGAACGATCGGCTGCGAGAAATCGGCCCGCCACACATTCGATCTAATTACCCAGCTGGCGTCGAAATCCGGAAACATACGCCGCAGAGCGGAGATGGCAAAAGCCGCTGCTTCCTCGTCTTGCATTTGATAAAGAGCGTCTTGAGACGGAAGATACTTCGAAAGGTAAACAATGTGTCTTCCACCGTACGTGGAAGTCGGCTCGAAGTTAGTGTGCTCGATGACAGCGACAAATGGGAACGAAGGGTCATTGACATTAAGCCAATACGTGGACGACAAGGCTTTCTTGAGTTCCAGCACAATACATATGTTCGACAGATAACGAATCTGCTCGAGACTCTGAATATAAGAGCGGCGGCAGATAGGTGAAAGCAGCTCGGCAGCAACCGGCAATGGTGTTGTCAGCAGCACTGATTTTGCTTCGATAGTCCCACTCGATGTTCTTACGCCCGTCACCCTTCCGCGGCTTGCGGTGATTCCCGCAACGGAAGTATTGAGCCTTACTTGGCCTCCTTGCCTGCGGATCTCGGCGACGATGTCGTCTGCCAGCGCTGCAAATCCGCCCTTGTAATACGCAAGAACCTCTTCTCCACCCTGGCCTCGACTGCCGCCTCGCAGCTTCAATTTGTTCCAGAACCATACGGCGGAAACTTCGTCGGCATAGACTCCGAACTTGCCAATCAACAGTGGTTCCCAAACGACTCTAAAAACCTGCTCTCCGCAGTGTTTCAGCAGCCACTCTTTTGCCGTGTACTGCTCCAGAGACTTCCAGTCTTTGACCCGGCGCGCGGCCAGCGCTACATACCCAAGCCGCAGTCGATTGATGAATGAAAGCGGCGTGAAAGTGAGAACGTCCCTTGGACTGCTCAGCCGGTAAAACTGGTGCGCATAGTACATGCCGGTCCGCGTGGGACGCCTGAGAATCCGGTCTTCGCGTCCCAGGCTGGCGATCAGATCCATGATGTGGACGTCGCTTGTGAACCAGTGGTGATAGAACTTCTCCAGGCGTTCGTTGCCGACCCAGAATGAACCCGCCAGCCCACCCGGTTCTTTATCCTGCTCCAGCACGCATATTCTGTACCCTTTGCGCGCGAGTTGCAGTGCAGCGCTTAGTCCGGTAAATCCGGCACCTACAATTGCGGCGTCGATCAAACGACTTCTCCTGTGGAATCGGGCAAAGTTTGAACAGCCTTAATGCGAAGAGAGAAATAAGCTATAGCGCCGGCCAATGTCACCGTGCACCAGAGCACGCCATGAATCGCGACGGCGTACGCGGCTGCCAGGTTCCGCTCCACGCCGGCAAACAAAAGTATGGCCAGCACGGAAGCATGGAAAGTCCCGACGTAGCCCGGAGAACTCGGAAAGATCGCGGCAAAATTTCCTGCTACTAAAGCCATGCAAGCCCATGCAAAGGAGACCTGCAGATGGAGAGCCCTCGCCGCGCATATGTAAAGAAGGGCTTCCAGGAACCAAGCCGCAAGCGAGAGAGCCGTGAGATGAAGCGCTTCGATTGGTCTTAACGACTCGAAGAGGCTCGTGATGTTCGTGATCGCAAGCTCCAGCTTAGAGCCTCGTTCCGCTTTCGGGAAGCAAGTGTTCAGCAGCCAAAGCAAGCACCGCCTGATTTGCGCGCCGAAAGCGAGAGCAACGATGATGGCGGCCAGACAGGCCAAAGTAAGCACCTGTACGAGTCGGACGACATTGTGGGGCAGACTTGTAAGTCCACCGACCTTCATGAAGCAGAGCGCCAGGAGTAACAGCGAGAAAAGATCGAGAAGCCGTTCGAGCACGAGTGTGGCGACCGCAAAGCTGGACGAAATGCCGAGAGTCGCGCGAAATCCAAAAGCCCGGAGGGCGTCGCCGGCCCGCAGCGGAAGCACATTATTCGCCGCAAATCCGGCCATTAGCACGCGCGCAGTTGAATTCAGCGAGATCGAACCGTTCCCAAGGCGCAACATCCGCCACCAGCGAAAGGAGCGAATGGCATAACCTAGGGCAAGCGCAACAACACCGATGACAATGAAGCTCGGTTTCGCCCCTGCGGTCGCGTGAGCCACTTCAGAGATACTGACGTTGCGAATGATTGCGTAAACCGCGGCAGCGCTGATTAGAGCGCCGAAAAGTGGGCGCGCGTACTTACGCATGGATGGGCATGCCTGCTGTGGCAGGCCTTATAAGATCTCGGCGAATACTGTGGCTTAATACCTCACGCACTAAATACAACGGACGCTGCTTAACTTCCGTGTAAATGCGGCCAATGTACTCTCCCGCAACCCCGATGGCGAGCATCTGCATTCCGCCTAGAAACATCATTCCGATAAACAGCAGGGTCCATCCGGGAACCCACACTCGAGTAAACAATCGCAGAAATAAAGCGTAGAAAATCCCAACTGAAGAAATAATCGCAGTGGCTACTCCCATGAAGCTCACTATTCGCAGGGGGACAACCGAGAACGAAAGCGTGCCGTCCAGGGCTAACTTCAACATCTTTCGGAAGGGATACTTTGTCTCACCTGCAAAACGCGGTGCGCGATCATACTGCAACGCATATTGCCGAAATCCAATCCAACTCCACATTCCTCGCAGCAACCGATGTTGTTCACGCATTCGCAACAATGCATCGACAGCACGCCGATCGAGGAGCCGGAAGTCGCCGCAGTCGAGTGGAATCTCAGTGTCGGAGAGGCGGTTCAGAATTCGGTAAAACCATTTTGCTGTAAGAAGTTTGAAGCGGCTCTCACCCTTCCGCACACGGCGCACACCATAAACGACGTCGTATCCCGAATCGCGAATTTCCAGCATTTGCAGGATCAGTTCGGGTGGATCCTGCAAATCCGCATCGATGATCGCCACCGCTTCTCCATCCGCATAGGCTAGACCGGCTGATACTGCGATCTGATGCCCAAAGTTGCGCGACAAATCTACGACTTTGACACGGCGGTCGACGGCATGCAAGCCGCGCAAAATCTCGAGAGTGGCATCTTTGGAACCGTCGTTGACGAAGATTAATTCGAAACTCTGTGTCTTCTCGGAGAGAGCGTGGACAAGGGCTTCATAGCACGCAAGTATCACTTCCTGTTCGTTGTAGCAGGGCACAACGACCGATAATTGGGGAGAAGACATCGGAGAGCTCCGGCGTCATTAGATTCTAGGGAGTGAAATCAGCAGCGAATAGGACAAATTCAGCTGTATCTGTTACTAAAGTAAACTCCACTGCGTTGTGGCGGTTGCGACTTGCCGCATAATGCGCTCTGTTCAATCCATCCATTCCAATGACACCACGCCAGAGCGTAGCGGTCGCGCCTGCCCCAAGCCTCGATACAAATCGAGCGGCAACAGCCGAGATTCTTCACGAGCTCTCATTACCATTACACCCGTTAGCGCTTGAGCAGCGATCAACTCGGGCCGTCATTAAGGATATCGCAATTGCACTTGCCGTCGCATTGGTGCTGCGCCTACCTTATTTTCGCGGACGTCTCTTTCCCTTGAATGATGGAGGGATGTTTGCGCAGATCATCGATAATATTCGCGCTGCACATTTCGTCTTTCCCACTCATACTACTTACAATTTTCTCGATATTCCGCTTTCCTATCCTCCCCTTGGGTTTTACCTTGGCGCTCTCTGTACAGTAGTGACCGGACAGAGTGCAGTTTCGGTACTAACCTGGCTGCCCCTCGCTCTAAATCTGCTGGCCGTAGTTGTCATCTACTTCATCGCGAAAGAAGTATATCCGGCTGGTTTTTATGCCTGCTTAGCCGCATGTTGCTACGCATCAATTGGCCGCAGCGCAGAATGGCTCATCATGGGAGGTGGCTTAACCCGTGGCCTAGGCATGTTATTCGCCTCAGTCGCGATTCTCCTGTTCGTTCGCTCGCATAAATGCGATTCCATGATGCTGGCCGCGTGGAGCGGAGTCTGTGTGGGACTTGCCGTCCTTTCTCATCTCGAGGGTGGCATCTTTGCGGCACTCTCCGTGATTGTACTGAGCGTTCTATTACCGAAACGGTTCCAGAACCTGCAGTTCTCCCTTTTGGCGGGAATTGTGTCGATTGCAGTCGTCCTGCCTTGGGTCATTTGGTTATATCGCCATCTTGGCTTTGGACCACTTATGAACGCGGCAATAACTGGGGGCGCGTATTACGCTCCCTTGCGTTGGATTCCCTTGTCATTTCTGGCTGCTTCAATCATTTTTGCGGTCATCGCAAGATTCCCCTACGTCTGCTGGCTAACAGTCATACCGTGGTTTTTACGTCGCAGCGGAGCGACATACAGCGCGGCCGTTGCTGGGCTATGTATGGTTTGGTTCGTCAATGCCATTATGGTTCTTCTCGTGCGACGCGCGGCTTTCTTTCGTCGCTGGAGAGATGCTCTGCTTGTAGCTCTCGCGCTCACTTTTTCTCTGCAATTTAGTGGACTGCCTCAGGTCCGATCGGATCGCCTGGCGGATCTTCGCCTCAATACTCGCGCCCAGGTGTCCCCTGCCGAACTGCAAGGTATGCAGGCAGCCGTCCAGCTCGCTCCAGCCAACACTAAATTCTTTGTGTTCGACCAGAGAACCAGTGAATGGTACGAAGACATGATTGCAGAATGGTTCCCATACTTTACCCAGCGACAATGCGTCAATACAGCGCAGGGACGCGAGTGGTTGCCGAATCACGCGTTTTTTACTGCTGTCGATCTATCGGCGGCATTAGAATTCTCGCTATCGTCAGGTGTAGTCAAAATTCTTGACAAGCTGCAGCCTGACTTCATCTTCGTTGCTGGACCATTCGACGAAGATCATGAAACTATCGCGAATACCCTTCGCGCTTATGCCAAAACTGCGCCAATCTACAAGAATTCCGAAGTCCTGATCTACAAGGTTGAACGCCAGACCTTGGCAACTAGCGGAGCGGAAGGTGTAAGCACACAAGCGACGGCGATTCGCGCCACTAAGCCTGGAGCCTCATCTGCCCATCCCTGAGCATGGCTTCACGTGCGTTGTAAGTACAACGTTTTCAATCGTGGATAGACGCTCAAGGCCCAGCAACCAACGTCACTTGCTGCAGAAGATTCGCTATAGTCCCATCTACTCGTGGCCCCGATAGAAGATAGACGGATTCCACAGTTAGATGGCTTGCGCGGATTAGCCATCGCGATGGTGATCGTCTGGCATTATTTCGTGCTTCCTCTGCGGGAGCATGCAAATCAAAGCGTACATTCCGTGATTGCCGCAGGCCGACTTACGTGGAGTGGAGTCGATCTGTTTTTTGTTCTTTCTGGATTTCTCATAGGCGGAATTCTGCTGGACCAATCCGAATCGCCCAATCGTTTTCGTACTTTTTATCTCAGGCGCGCGTATCGAATCCTTCCAATTTACCTGCTGGTCTGCATTGCGGTTGAATCCTGCTTTGCGGCGGCGCACTTCCATGAGAGAAGCATGCCCTGGTATTCATACTTCACGTTCACCCAGAACCTCTGGATCGCACGGCACAATACCTTTGACCCGCTGCTTTCGTACACGTGGTCATTGGCGGTGGAAGAGCAGTTCTATCTCACGCTACCGTGGATGATCTTTTACCTCTCGCGGAGGGTGCTTACCAACACTCTACTGTTTGTCACGCTGAGCGCCCCACTGTTGCGGTACGCGTTGGTCATTTTCGGATTTCAGCAAGTGGCTGTTCATGTATTAAGTCCCGCTCGCGCAGACACACTGGCTCTAGGTGTATTGGCGGCTATGGCGGTACGCAGTGAATTTGCTATAAATCTGCTGGCGAGAGAGAAAAACAAATTGAGGATGGCATTTCTTCTGCCACTGGTTGTGATGACGATAGCCACGATAAAGGATTGGCGAATGGGGAGCCTGCGGATGGCGCAGTATGGCTATTCGGCACTGGCTCTGTGCTACTTCCTTCTGTTGCTCGAACTGATCGCCTTTCCAGATTCCAGATTGGCCTTGTGGTTTCGAAATGGAACGTTGCGCTGGCTGGGAAGCATCTCGTATGGCGCATATCTGCTACATCAGGTCGTGAACATGGTGTGCGATCGCTTGATCGTATCCAGCCATGCGGGACTGAGCTGGAGACTCACCTCCGCGTTCATTGCAATCGGAGCCACCTTAGGATTGGCGCATCTCTCATGGAAGCTCTTCGAATCGAAGCTGGTAAATTATGCCCGACGCTTTACGTATGATGAGCAATCCCTGCCGCCGTTCTCCATCGCTATTCCCAGCCCCTCTTAGACTGTTGTCCTCAACCCCGGTCGATAGTTTGGAGAAGAGGTAGATTAGATTTGAATCCTCTTGAAAACCGATTCTGGAATTGCTCGAACCGCAGACATGATCCATTTCCAGTATGAAGGCGTATAGCTGATCTGTGTACGCGAGTGTCTGAGAGCGCGATAGATGTCGACCGCAACTAATTCCGGGCTTGCTAACAATCTGAGTCCCGGCAAATTTTCAGTCATGCGCGTGGCCACTGGGCCGGGCTTGATAGTTAACACTCTGACTCCGTACTGGTGCATACGGCTCCGCAAGCCTTGAAGAAAGATACTCAGCCCGCCCTTTGCCGCCCCATACACGTAATTAGAACGCCGTCCACGGTCTCCGGCGACCGACGTGATCACGGCTATGGTCCCTGACCGACGGGATTCGAAGTGCTTCCCAAATATGGTTAACAGCGCTATGGAGCTTACGAAATTTGTGCGAACCTGCCCGAGAGCGTATTCCGCGTCGGTCTGGCAGCGATCTTGGTCCAGCATCGTTCCGTATGAGAGCAGCAGCGTGTCGAAGTCGCGAAAGCACTGTTCGGCGAACGAATAAACAATATCTGGGGACGAAGTGAGGTCGGTTTCGAACGTGAGCACGTTCGCTGCGCCGCGGGCCAGGAGGTCACTCCGGACCGAGTCGAGCCGCTCCTGCGATCTAGCCACCAGCAACAGCTCCATGCCATCATTTGCCATCCTCCGCAGCAGCGGCTGGATCATTGTGGACGTGGCGCCGAGTATGACTATCTTCTTCATTGAGTGCTACTCGCTCCTCACCCGTCGCCAGCACGAGGATGAAATCTTGGGATCGATATAAGGCACCAGCCGGGTCCAATTTGGGAAGCCGGCAGTGAACATTGCGGAGGACATACGTGCATCCTTGGCGGGGTACAGTCGCCCGCCGTTTGCGAGTACCAGTTCATCGAGTGAGGCTAGTAACGCAAGCGTGCGATTGCCGCGCATCGGCAGATCCGCGGTGAGAGTTAGGCCGGGACGAGGAAAGGAGAGGAGTCCCGGAGACTGGATTTCCCCAAGTGCTTTCAACACCGCCAGGAAGCATGCTTCTCCGGATTTGGATACGGCGGCAATGATCTTCTTCACAGCTGAGATATCTCCAGGCGGTAACACGCATTGGTATTGAACAAATCCTCGCCTTCCGTAGAGAAGATTCCAGTTCTGGACGGAATCAAGCGGATAGAAAAACGGATCGTAGTGGACGATTGCGAAGCCAGGGTTGCGGGCTTTGAGCGTAAAGTATGCCCGATTAAAAAGCTCGAGGGCTGGGCGACTCAATACGAATTCCGGAAAAGGAAATGGAATTTTAGTCTTGATCGACCGATAGGAAACATTCTTTTCTGCGTGGTTGCCGCGGAAGAATATTCCGCGCGTCTCAGTGCCAGACAAGCAGTCGACCCAGGCAACCGTGTACTCGTGATTCTGGTCGCTGGCAGCCGAGAGTTCGACAAAGTGATCCAAATTGCGGAAGGCAAGAGTTTCCACATCGATGGCATTGCCGCCAATGCGCTTGAGTTGGATCTCAGCGGAACCGATGACCCCCGTTAACCCCAAGCCTGCGATGGTGGCTTGAAAGAGATCGGAATTTACGGCGGGGGAGCAGACGACCGGATCGTTATCTGATCGGTAAAGCGTGATCTGCTTAACATGGCAACCAAACGTGCCGGCGCGATGATGATTTTTTCCGTGAACATCGTTCGCGATGGCTCCGCCTACGGTCACGAATTTTGTCCCGGGAGTCACTGGCAGAAACCAGCCTCGGGGGACAATCACTTTTAGCAGATCGCCGAGTGTAATGCCGCCTTCAACGCAGATTCGCCCAGTCTCCCAGTCATAATCAAGAATGCGGTTGAGAGCAGTGCAGTCCAGCAGGTCGCGACCGCTATTAAGGCAGCAATCGCCGTAGCTGCGCCCCATGCCGTACGGTAAGAGAGATGCTGGTTCTGCACGGCGCAGGGCGTCGACCAATTCGTCGCGCCAGTAAATTTTCGTTACGCTTCTGTGCGCCGCTTTTGGATACCTGCCCCATGATTGATATCGTTCCGTTCGCGCATTGCCGCGCCCCGCTACGGCGACTTCCCTCTCCGGAACTGTAGCTAGGGTCGTCATCGCGTGTGGAATCCACCAATCATCAGGATAGTGATCGCAAGCACGGCCAGTACCCAGCTGGTACGATCGCGAACTGCAAACAAGACAGGATCATCATCGAGCTCGCCACGGCCCGCGAGCAGCCACACGCGGGTAAGCCAATAGAGCACCAACGGACAGAGCCAAAGCAGCTCCGCCGAACTTCCATAAAGCGAATTCACGACGGGGCTGCGGGCATAAAGGCAAAGGATCACGACTGCGGCAAAGCTGCTGGCAATTCCAAACATCGCCAGCAGCTCCCGATCTTTCAGCACGTAGCCGCGACCTGAGTCCCCTTCTTCCACCAGCCTACTCGCTCGCTGCAGCTCGGAGTGGCGCTTGGCCATGGCCAGACTCAGGAAGAAGAATAGCGAGAATGCCATCAGCCAGTCCGAGACGGGAATGCCGGAGATCAGACCCCCAGCCCAAATGCGAATCGTGTAGAAGGTTGAGAGAACAAAGACGTCCAGCAGCGGCGCTCGTTTCAACTTCCAGGAGTACGCCACCGTAAGCACGGCGTACCCAAGCAGGGCAGCAGCAAAAGGAAAATCCAGAAAAGCCGAAATGATGAGCGAACAACCTACCAGCAGCGTTGACTCGAAGACTCCCACCCACAATGGGAATTCTCCGGCAGCAAACGGACGTTTGCTCTTGGCTGGGTGTTGTCGATCGGAATGCAGGTCAAGAAGATCATTGAGAATGTAAAGCCCAGAGGCGCAACAGCCGAACAAGGCAAAACCCAGCAGGCTGTCGCGCCATGCCAGCCAGGTGAAGTTATGCGCCAGCAAGACTGGCAATAGAACCAATAAATTTTTAGTCCAATGCAGCAGTCGTATAGAGCGCAACCAGGCAGTGAATGAAGGCTGAGAGACCTCGAACAATCGTGCGAGAGACGCTCTGCGCGCGACTTTTTTCGCCAGACGCCGACTGCCGACTACGTATGCCTGCCTTGCGACGCTCCAAACCGGCAGGTCGGCATAGGAATCCCCGATGTAATCGAAGTTGCCTTTTCCGAGCATGCCGGCCAAGAATCCGGCCTTAGCGCTGCCTTTCAAATTCACTACACCATCGCTTCCGTAAACTCCATCGAAGTGCCCCACGTGAGCCGCAATTGCCTCAGCAAGGCTTTGATGGGCAGCCGTAACCAGCAGTGTTTGCCGTCCGGATTCGTGCTCACCACGAATAAAGTCCAGGATCTCTTGCCGAAACGGAAGCTTTTCAATTGCCAGCGAAGCCGCGGAGGCCAGACGAAGCTTCAGGTACGACCGTCCGCGAAGGCTCCAGAATAGGACAAAAAACAGAGCCCAAGGCCTCTGTTTCAGGAACAAGAGAAGGGACTCTAGAAGCACATCGCTTTTTATAAGAGTTCCGTCCAGATCGACGCAAAGGACCGGATTGGCCGTGTTCGAACGCGAATCCTGATGAAATTGGTGTTGGATGAGCTCAGGGGAGCCTTGTAGGGTGCTCATGTGAACGTCCCGAAATAGCTAAGGAGCTTTCTTGGATTCCGCCAATATTCAAGTTCAGTCTAAGCGGCGCATGAAAGCAAGATAGCTTGTGGTCAGTGGCCTTGGAGGCAACGGTTCCAGATCAAAGGAGACAGCTTCCGCAGCCGCGGAAATCCCCGAGTCCCGTCTTGTTATTTTGCGAATCGTCAGGACAAAATTGGCTCAATCGTTCTGTCCTCTACTGCCTACAACCAAGACATTCTATCGCTTGTTTATTCCCTGCCTGTGGAGCGGATTTTGCAAATTCTGGACAGAAATTGATGTTTTTCAGAACCGAATTCGCATCTTCCCTATTGTCTTCCTTGATGCCACATAAATCCCCGACAAATGGAAAAGAGACCGGGCGTAAACCCGGTCTCTTTCTGGCTGGTACCCTCCCCCAGGTACTTCGCCAAACTGACTATTGAAGCGGAACGTCAGCGCTGGTAGCCGACTGACTCGGATTGAAGCGGATCACACCGCTCGCATCCGCAAAGAAATAACGGTTACCAGTCTGCCCAGGCGCCGCCGGATTTCCGTTCAGATTGAAACCAACGTTGGAACCGCCAGCGGCAGCCGCGATCGGTGCGTACGTGAAGAAGTATCCGCTCTTCGGAGTCGCTGAGGTGCCTGCACCGGACAGAACCGCGTCGACGTAACAGGTGTGCGTCGCATCTGGCGGATTGCACTGAGTTGTTGAGCCGTTCGGACCTAAGTCCGCAAGGGCGTTTGAGAAGCCTATCTGCTTACCACCGACGATCCAGCCGGCTGAGTTGTAGCTCACTTCGGCGGTCACGATCGTGCGCATGGAACCCACAGCTGAGGCCTCGTTGGCCGCGATCTTGGCGCGCAGCAGGTTTGGAATTGCGATAGCCGCGATGATCAGAATGATCGCCACGACGATCAGAAGTTCAATCAGCGAGAAACCCTTTTGCTTTTTCATGGTGCTCCTTACTGGGCTGCCTGTTGCCTTTTCTAAGGCTCACGATCAGCCTGACGCCTTCTACAATCTGCAGCTTTCCATCCAAGGAGTGCTCAGGCATCCACAGCCTGATTTTAAGTTGTGGAAAACGCTGTAAACCTCTGTAAAATTAGCACTTATTGTGCGCAATCTTTAGGGCACTATTGCGTGTATCGAAGGGATAGAAGTAACAGCGGGCGATGACCAAAGTGCCACAAAATGGCAATTTCGCCCCTTTCGATATGCCACTTTATGTCGCGAATGAAGGTTGGCTGTCCCATATGAACGGATGTTCACGTTAAGAAATTATCTCCGACAGTGGTTCCGGACCTGGCGCAGAACTGACCCTCCAAGATCGGATATGATTGTCCTCCTGGGGTGCTGTGGGTCTCGCGGAGGAAACTACCCTGGAGATCAGATTACCGGTCAACGGTTGAATGCACTGCTGCGAAGTAAGTCCGACCGGAGAGGACGGAGTAGGGGTAGAAGATACCGTGAGCAGCTTTGGAAAACCTAGACGTCTAGCAAGCCAGCTGCTCAGCTCCGATCTTTAAGCCATCCAGATTTCCAAGTACAGTTACAGCGATCTTATCCTGATGAAAGAGCCCTTCGGCCATCACTTTGAGTTGATCGGCCGTGACGCTCTCGATTCGCTCAATGATCTCGTCAAGTGAGAAGAAGCGATCGAAGTACATCTCCTGACGCGCAAGATTCGACATACGCGCCGTGGAAGACTCCAAGCTCAGCATCAGACTTCCCTTCAGCTGCGCTTTGGCTCTGCTGAGTTCCTCTTCCGGAACCGATTCCGCCTTCAAATTACGGAACTCCCCAACCACTGACTCCACAACTTTGGGAGCCCATTCCTGTGAGGTTCCTGCGAACACTGAAAGACAGCCCGTATCACGATACGAGTTTAGATCGCTATAAATTGCGTAGCACAAGCCCTGGTTCTCGCGAATATTCTGGAACAGCCGCGAGCTCATTCCTCCACCAAGGAGTGTATTCAGCACATAGGCAACGTAGCGCCTGTCGTCCGCGATCTGCAGCGCCGGCACTCCCATGCAGATTTGCACTTGTTCGAGCGACTTCTTGTTGCGCGCAATAATCTTCGAGAAGGTTTGGGGCGCAGCTTGCTTAAAACCATTCTGCTTGGCTTTCAGATGAGAGAACTTCTGCCTCACGAGATCAGCGAAACGCTGATGATTCAGGCTGCCTGCTGCCGCTACGAGAATGTTCCCGGGATAGAAGAATCCGCCATAGTAGTCGAACAGCATTGCCTGCTCGAACCTGCGGACCGTCTCCTTTGTGCCCAGAATCGGCTTCCCCAGCGGGTGATCCTTCCAGAAGTTCTGAGTAAATATCTCGTGAACAAGGTAGTCGGGACTGTCCTCGTCCATCTTGATCTCTTCGAGAATCACTCCGCGCTCACGGACAATGTCCTTAGCTGCGAAGACAGGATTGAGCACCAGGTCGCTTAGAATCTCCATCGCAATTGGGAGGTGTTCGTCGAGGATCTTGATGTTGAAACAGATGCACTCCTTGGCGGTGAACGCATCCATATTCCCGCCGATGGAGTCAACTTGGCGGGCAATATCCTGGGCAGAGCGGCTGGTCGTGCCCTTGAAAAGCATGTGTTCGACAAAATGAGAGATGCCGTTGCGCTCGAATTCTTCATGACGCGACCCGGTCTTGATCCATATGCCAATGGACGTCGATCGAATCTGTTGCATCTCTTCCGTCAGGATGGTGAGGCCATTCGGCAGCACTTCCCGACGCACGTTTCTGAGCTCTTGAACCATTAAGTTGTAAGGACCTTCTAAGCGCTGAAAAAGGTATTCTAAATGCGCGGAGTGGCGATTAGCAGTGCATCGGTAACCAGGCGCTCTCGATCATGTGTGCTAATTACCTCAGTTACTCTCATTAGATGCCCAACATGCCTGTATCGAATGAACTATTAAGCCTCTCGAATCAAGAGCTTACGGAGCTTGTAAAACGCCTGGGGCATCCTGGCTTTCGCGGGCGGCAGGTGGCAGATGCCATCTTCAGGCAACGTCGGGAGTCGCTTGTTGGCGTATCCAATCTGCCCTCTACGCTCAAGTCTCAGATCGCTGAAGAAGGGCTCTCAGTCGGATTTCCCCGAATCGACCAGAAATTCACTTCTCTGGACGGCACCGTCCGATACCTCATGGGTTTAGCCGATGGTGAGTCTGTCGAAACCGTCTGGATGCCTGAAGGCGACTTCGGCGAGGCCGGTGATGGAACGGAAGCTGGCCGGGAGGAACTTGCTCAACTGGAATCCGAGTATGCGGGCGACAAGGCCCCTCTCCGCATTCCGCATTTGAGGGGGAAGACTCACCAGAGCAAGGCGTCACAGGAGCCCACAGGCCGCAAGCCGAGATCAAGAGCAACGATTTGCGTTTCTTCCCAAGTAGGGTGCGCGGTGAATTGCCAATTTTGCCTTACGGCGTTGCTGGGAGTGAAGCGAAATCTCACCCCTGGTGAGATCGTCGGACAGGTGCTGACTTTGCTGCGCGACCACGATGTCAATGTGGAGAAGGAGCGGATGAACATAGTCTTCATGGGCATGGGCGAACCGTTCCTGAACTATGAAAACTTCATGAAGGCGGTTCGTCTGCTGGTTGAGGAGGTCGAATTCCCGGAGTCTCGGATGACGGTATCTACCTCCGGCATTGTGCCTCGGATCATCGACTTCGGCAAGGAACCGATTCGTCCGAAGCTTGCCATCTCGCTCAACGCACCTAATGACACGGTTCGCGAACGTATCATGCCCATTACGCGAAAATGGAATGTGCAGATGCTGCTCGATGCAGCTCGACAGTTCCCACTGCGTCCGCGAGAACTTCTAACGTTCGAGTATGTGCTGCTGGAGGGAGTAAATGACGCAGCCGAGCACGCGCGTGAAGTTGCAGGTCGCCTCGCAGGCATTCGCTGCAAGATAAATCTTATTGCCTTTAATCCCGGACCAGGAGTGAGCTACACCATGCCGGCTCATGATCGCGTTCTTGACTTTCAGAGCATCCTGGTCGGGGCTGGTCTGCCTGCGTTTATTCGACGTCCTCGGGGGCGCGATATCTATGCCGCTTGCGGACAGCTAAAGCGCACCATTTCCTGAGACAGGATTGTCCCGAGATCTCTCACGCATTCAATGTGAGTGTGAGGTCTCATAAACCGTCACCTCACTTTGTCCGGCGAGGTGAACAGATGCGATTTTGGTGAGACCGGCAGGATGATTCCTTAGTGACGAGCCTACAGGATCGTCCTCGGCTGCAATGACGAAATCAACGTCCATCGCTGGGTGTGCCAGCGAGGCATCCCAAATGTAGAGATTTCCCTCATTGATGGTCCTGCGCAGGGGAAAGCCAGCAAATTGAAACGCGCCACCATGCGCTCCTGTGTACGCGAGGACGGTGGAACCCTGCGGCAACGAGCTCAAAATTTTCGCAAGCCGATGATCGAGCTCCATGCGCCCACTCCCATTCGCATGCACTTCGCGCAGGCAGACTGGAGTTGCTTTCCATGATTGGGAATACGTAAATACGCCAATCAACAAAATCACTAGTGTGGAAAGACGTGGTACCAATTCTCTCTCCCAACTCTCCCTGATTACAGCAATCGCAAGCCCAACTCCAGCCGCAATCGCCGGAAGCAACTCCAGTCCGTACCGCACGTTGTAGTAGGAAAAAGGCCACCACACCGGCACAAAAATGGGAACTGATCCGTATGCGATTGAGAGCGAGTAAAAAACAAGGGGCGACCACAGCAGCGCGATCGGCAACCAGTCTCGGCGTAACGCGAACGCCGCACTGCCAAGAGCCGCGATAAACAGCAGGATCCTACCTGTTTCATGTTCTCCAACACTGAACTGGGCTGCCTTCACGAAGTAAACAGCAGCGGTAAAGAGATGATCCTGCCCGGGGTACGAAGGCGATCCTTGCTGCGTCGTCCGCCCTGCAATCGCCTTCGCTGAGTACGGACCATTGGCGAAATCCAATGGATTCATATACACGCCAAGGTTGTAGGCCATCCAGAGAGTTGGACCTAGTGCCGTGAGCAGCAAGGGCTTGAATACGGTTCTACGTAATTCAATCAGCGTTCGCGGGCTTACTCGCAATTCTGCTAGGAACTTAATCAGGAATGCGACCCAACAGACGCAGGCGAGAAACCAGCCGTCATATCGTGTAAAGTTTGCCGCCGTCAGCGCCATAGCGCCTTTTTCCAAGAAGCGTCCGGTGATTCGCTCGTTTCCTCTGAGACTCTGGGAAGCCTCTACGAAAAAGACAACAGCCCAGATGAAACATGCCAGATAGAGTGGCTCGTTCAGAGCTGTGCTCTGTACATAAAGAACGTTAGGATTCGCGGCAAACAAGGCAGTCGCAATCCAAGCAGCAACCCGCGAGCGACGGTAGAGCAGCCGGAAAAGTCCGATTCCGGCAAAAACGTATGACAATACTGAAACGATGGAACCACCAATTCCCGACTGCCACATCGATTTGCTCAGAATGAAGGGAATCGTCAAAAGGTGCGGAAGTGGGAGCCACACGGAGCCCAGCTGCAGCGGCCCGGGAGTTCGCGAATCGAAAACGCGGCGCGCTATGCTGATGTGTGCAACAGCGTCTCCGGAAAGAAGAATCTCATTTCGGGAATAGAAGAAAAAAAGGGCTACCGTCCCAAGCAGACTGAGCAAAATCGTAACGGCCCAATATTCCCTTGCCTCAGCACGCAAATGCGAGTTCAGTTGGACGTCTGGCGCTGCCGTCGCTGTCGCGAAACCGGCGGACTTACCCGATATGCGTGAGTTCACGGAAGACCTGGTAGCGGGCATCGATCTCCTCGCGTGTGAGTGACTGCAGACGCTCCGTGCCGAAACGTTCGACAGCAAAAGAGCCCATTACGCCACCGTAAAACATTGCACGCTTGAAGGTTTCCCGATCCAGCTTCTTCTGCGAGGCGACATATCCCATGAACCCCCCGGCGAAGGAGTCGCCTGCACCAGTAGGATCGCGAACCTCCTCCATTGGCAGCGCGGGAGCGCGAAAGGGATGCCGTCCACCGCCGAATTCACCTTCTTTGAAAAACACCGTGGCGCCATATTCTCCATGCTTGATGACCAGGGCGCGCGGCCCCATTCGCAGTACTTTCTGGACTGCTCGAGGAACGCTCGTTTCCTGTGCAAGGAGTTTGGCCTCCATATCGTTGATCAGCAGAACGTCCACGCGTTTCAAGGTCTCGAGCAGGTTCTTGCGATGGTTGGGATCGGTGATCCAATAATTCATCGTATCGCCGCCGACGAGCTTCACACGCCCATCCATCTGGCGACGGACATTGCCTTGCAGGACGGGATCAATGTTGGCGAGAAACAGGTACTGGGAGTCCAAATATTCAGCGGGAACTTGCGGGTCGAAGCTCTGAAAGACGTTTAGCTGAGTCTCGAGCGTTTTCGCCTCGTTGAGGTTCTCTCCATACTCGCCGCGCCAGAAGAAGCTTTTCCCTTTGGTGTGCTCAATTCCACGAGTATCGACTTTGCGTGCGCGCAACACGTCTTCATCTTGCTTGCTGAAGTCTTGGCCGACGACGGCCACGACGCGCACTTGTGTGAAGTAGCTTGCCGCGAGAGAGAAGTATGTAGCCGCGCCTCCGAGACAACGATCTACGGAGCCGGAAGGACTTTTGATGCCGTCATATGCTACCGAGCCTACGACTACGATCGACATCAGGCCCTCGCCTCCTGCGTCCTTAGATACCTGTCCAGCAGCAGGCTCAGCTTACGCCGGGTTTCGGGAGGAATCTTCGATCGGTCCGTGAGAATCGCATATTCAAGGGCCAACCCGCATTTGCACTTACGTGTTTTTGGCATGTCGGCGACCGTGTGCCTTACCACCTTGCAAGCGTTCTCGGCGTTTTTGTTCAGATAGGAGATTACGGTCTCGACTGTGACAGCGTCGTGATCAGGATGCCAGCAGTCATAGTCAGTGACCATTGCGAGGGTGGCATAACAAATCTCCGCTTCGCGCGCGAGCTTGGCTTCCTGGAGGTTGGTCATGCCGATTACATCCATTCCCCAACTGCGATAGACATTGGATTCGGCACGGGTCGAGAACTGCGGACCCTCAATGCAGATATACGTTCCGCCAGTCTTGCCGGTTACTCCGGCTTTTTTGCATGCATTCGCAGCGCTCTTCGCAACTTCTGCGCAGACTGGATCGGCAAGCGCAACATGCGCAACTAAGCCTTCGCCGAAGAATGTCGATACCCGCTGGCGTGTGCGGTCCACAAACTGATCTGGAATCAGGAAATCCATTGGCTTGTGTTCTTCTTTCAGTGAACCGACGGCCGAGACGGAGATAATGCGCTCCACTCCCAGTTGCTTCATGCCATAAATGTTTGCTCGAAAATTTAATTCGGTCGGCAGGAGGCGATGGCCTCGTCCATGACGGGCTAAAAAGGCTACCTTTCGGCCCTCGAGAGCGCCGAGTACATAAGCATCTGACGGTGATCCAAAAGGGGTTTCCAGCTTCTCTTCATGAACATCGGAGAGACCAGGCATCGCATACAGTCCACTCCCTCCGATGATTCCTATTTCAGCTTCTTGCAATTGCACGACTCCGGTGAGGATGGGTGAAGTAAGAAAAATTATACAGAAGCAGAGGGAGCGGCTGTTTCCCACTCCGAGCACCGAGGCGAGCGCCGTCTGTGCCTGCCTATTTCATGCTTCGCGGTGAGTCTTGAAGTGCTTCGCTGACTGTCTCAGTGAGCCATCGTCCCACTGCTTCCTGAATGGCCGCCGATGTGCGCAAAGGAGACATCAAGGAATGCATTTGCACCTGGACAACTCTCGCGGGATTTGCAGACAAAATCTGGGCGCGTAGCTTCGACGCGGTCGTAACGTCAAATCCTTCGCTGATCAAGACACCAGCGCCTTCGACTTGTTGAATCCAAACCTCGCCTTCGTCCGTGGTAAAGGCCCGGACGCTCTTAGCATCGCAACTCTCTGGTGGGCCACACTTAACGTCTTTCACAGCGATCGGGGTTGCCTTCGCATAACGCTTCGGCACATAGTCCGCGTAGATCTTCGCGAACTGATCGGCAGCATCCTCTGTATCCCAGCGCGACAAGTAGATCAATCCTATGCGAGTAGTTCCCTTGGCCTTCGAGTCTTTGTTCCCGGCGGCGTAATAAGCGCCGCCCCTCCACGCCTCAGCCATCTTGGCGGCGATTTCTTTGTCGGCATATTGCTGAACGAGGATGCGGGTGTCGAGTTGACCGATCGATCCTTCGTCATACTTCTCATACGCGGAGCCAAGTTCATTGCGGAGATCAGGTAAGACCAGCCATTTCGCAGGCGTAGCTCTTAGGTACGAGCCGACGTTGAGTATCTCGTGAGTATTCTGCGGCGGACGACGGAAGGCCCCAGAGAACGCCGTATCCTTTCCTTTTTCCAGCAGCGCTGCTTCGAAAGCGAGACCATCGCCATAAGGAAACACAAGTGATTCGCGAATCATGAGCGGGGCTTTTTCAAGCAATGGGAATCCACTGTTCCCGGTCATCGATGAGCGCATCATGCCGGCGACTTGGGGAGCATCGGCCAAGGTGTGTCCGGTGCCTCGCAGCATGAAATCGACGAGCGTCACCATTCCCTGACCTTCCGCAACGGCGCTCCGGGCAGTTGCCGCTTCGTCTTCATCGAAGGTGAATTCGTCCTTGTCGCTGCGCTTAGCGGCTTTCGGGGTCTCCCATGTTTTTAAGTCGAAGTTCTGATCCTGGAGTGCGTGCGTGAGTTCATGAGCTAAGACGGGCTTCTGCGAATCGGCCGAGAGCCAATCGAGCAAATACATGTTCTTCGTCTTCACGTCGTAGTAGCCGGCGACCTGCTCCTGCAGGAGTTGAATGAGAAATGCATGCAGATCGAAATCCCGAGGCAACAGTCCGAACTTCTTGAGCACAATCTCCGAACGCTCGAGGCGTTTGGCATCCTCATCATCATTCAGCCGATCATCAACGTACTTCGCCACCTGCTCTCGACTCGCAAGCTCACCTTTGACTTTTTGCTTGATGGCGTAACCGGTGTCTTTGCTCAGCCAGCTAAGCGTTTCATCGATAGAGGAGAAGAGCTCCCGGGCTTCCTCTGGAGTGATCTTGCGCTCTGCGGGCGGAGAGGCTGGCTGTACCTGGATTCCAATATCTCCTTTTCCGTGCTGGGATGGAGATGCTGTGCCGGGTCTCTCGGCGGGCACCCGCTGTCCCGCAGCCTCATTAACAGCAGCAAAAATCGAGCAGCAGAGCAGCAAAAGCAGTGCACAGCGCGCAGAACGGGATTGCATTCGCTTGGTCTGTTCAGGTCGATCAACTCCGGATACGGCAAACATGAGATTAGTTGGATAATAATGGCAAGCAGCACCGCGTCGCTAGTAATGCGATCCGATCTGTAACCTATGGCAGAGAGCAGCGAACTTCGGCAAAGGGCTGTTGAGTACCTCCGGCGCGCTTACGAGCACCAGCAAAAGGGAGAGTACGAGGAGGCCATCGAGCTTTACTCGCACTCTATTGATGCCTTCCCTACCGCCGAGGCATATACGTTTCGCGGATGGGCACACTCGTTCCAGTCGAATTATCTGCAGGCGATTGCGGATTGCAGGCAAGCGATCAAAATCGATCCGGATTTCGGGAACCCCTATAACGACATCGGAGCTTACTTGATCGAACAAGGTCAGTGGGATGCAGCCATTCCCTGGTTCAAAAAGGCTCTGGCTGCGGCACGCTATGAATCCTATTGCTTCCCACATTTCAATCTCGGCCGCGTGTACGAGCAGAAGCGTGAGTGGGGAAAGGCTCGTGAACACTATCTGCGCGCGCTGCAGCTGAACGGTCAATATGTCTTAGCTTACCGGGCTTTGAGAAGACTTCAGGCGATGTGGAATTAGCTCACCACTTTTGCTGCGATCCAATCTCCGCACTCGCAAGTTCCCAGCGTTCCGCCAATATCTTGCGTAGTTTTCTTCTGGCGCACAGCCGCCAGCACAGCTTGATTGATCTTGCTGGATTCGGCCGCAAATCCCAAATGATCGAGCATCATCGCTGCAGTTAAGATCGCCCCCATTGGATTCGCGATATTCTTCCCAGCAAAAGGCGGTGCCGATCCATGCACTGGCTCGAACATCGATGTCTTACCGGGATGTATGTTCCCGCTCGCCGCCATGCCAAGTCCTCCCTGAAGAGCTGCGGCCAGATCCGTAATGATGTCGCCAAACATGTTGTTCGTGACGATCACATCAAACTGGCTCGGATCACGAACCATGTGCATGCAGAGCGCATCCACGTACATGTGGGACGGCTGTAGATCGGTATATTCTTCTGAGAGTTCCTTGAAGACTCGCTGCCAAAGACCGTGCGCATAGGTCATCACGTTTGACTTGTCCGTCATCAGGACTTTCTTGCGGCCGCTTCTGCGCGCGTGCTCGAAGGCATAACGGATCACACGTTCCACACCCTTGCGACTATTAACGTCTTCTTGAACCGCGATCTCGTCGGGAGTTCCCTGCTTAAAGATTCCTCCAACATCTACGTAAGGACCCTCCGTATTCTCACGTACGACCACGAAATCGATCTTGGCTGCGGTTGCATTCTTCAGCGGGCAGAGGGAGTCATCCAGGCACTTGACCGGACGGACGTTCGCGTAGAGGTCCATTTTGAATCGCATGCCAAGGAGAATGTCTCTAGCATGAATGTTGGAAGGTACTCGCGGATCGCCGAATGCGCCGACCAGAATGGCATCGAAATCGCGAGCCAGCATCGCGAAGCCGTCCGCCGGAATAGTGGTTCCATCTTTCAAATAGCGATCGGCAGACCAGTCGAACTCGACAAATTCAACTTTAGCCATGCTGGCCTTCACTACGTTCACAGCCTGTGCAATTACTTCCTTCCCGATGCCGTCACCGGGAACGACGGCGATGCGCCTGGTCGGTGTTTGGTTCACGATAGAAAACATAGCAGACCGCTATAATCAAAGGTTCGGCTATGTACAAAACTGCTCTCTATGACGCACTCGTCGCCTCCGGCGCGCGTATGAGCGAATACAGCGGCGTAGAAACTGCATCAGCTTTCAATGATGTTGCGAGCGAATTTCGTGAGCTTAGCTCCGGGTGCGCGCTCTACGATTTAGGCTGGCGCGCGAAGGTCGCAATCTCCGGTGAAGATCGTGTGCGCTGGTTGAATGGGATAGTCACGAACAACGTGAAAGACCTTCCACTTAACCGAGGGAACTACAGTTTTGTTCTGAATCCTCAGGGACGAATCCTTGGGGACCTATATGCGTATAACCGTGGCCGCTATTTCCTGATCGACACTGAACGCTTTCAACTTGAGAGCCTGCTGAAACTATTCGAGCACTACATCATCATGGACGATGTTGAAGTAACAGATAAGAGCGACTCTCTGACTGCTGTTGGTATCCAGGGGTCTCAGGCAGGCGAAATCTTAAAACGAGCCGGGATCGATGACCCAGGGCTCGAGCCAATGCAGGTAGCCGACCTTACATTGGGCGGCATTGAGCTGTCGCTTACGCGCATGGCGACTCCGGAATTTCGTACCTACGAAATCTGGGTTTCACAGTCCGCGATAACGCAGCTCTGGAAGTCTCTTATCCAAGCTGGCGCCATACTAGTCGGTACTGACGCTTTAGAGAAATTCCGCGTGATGATCGGCTTTCCCAAGTATGGAACTGATATACGGGATCGCGACTTGCCGCAGGAAACTGATCAGACACACGCGCTTAACTTCAGCAAAGGTTGCTACATCGGACAGGAGATCGTCGAGCGCATCCGTTCGCGCGGGAATGTGCATCGCAAATTTCAGGGATTCGTGCTCGAAGGTGAATTGCCCGGACGAGGCACCAAACTCGAGGCTGATGGAAAAGAAGTAGGCGAGCTTACGAGCATCAGTCGCATCCCAACGAACAACGGTGACCGCTCGATAGCTCTCGGCTATATCAGGCGCGAAGCGCTCGAACGCGGAGCAAAGATTACTTATGCGGGAGGAGAAGCGAGACCTTCCGAAATTCCATTTTCGGTAGCTTCTTAGAACCCTATGGCTGAAAAGAAACCGGATTTTGTAGTTAGCGATCGTCGCAAATTCACGGATGAAGGCGAGCTTCGCACTGATCTGCGCGAGGAAGGCTCGTCTTCATCATCATCAGCTGTGCAGACAGGAACGATGGAGAACGATCATCCGCCGGATCCACCCTCACACGCGGAACAGGAAGCGCAGCATAAAGAGTATAGGGCTTCGGGCAAGAAGCTCGACAACATGCTCGCGGCTGGCGGTCACGGCAAAGCCGAAGACTTTGAGATGACTTTCGACCGTCTCGTGCAGTCGCTGTACATAAGTGCGCTCTTCCAAATAGGCGTCATGCATCCCGAAGGCGAGACGCCGCGGCCAGATATCATTGCCGCGCGTCAAACGATTGATACTCTTGGGGTATTGAAGGACAAAACAAAGGGTAACCTGACTCCCGCAGAAGAAAATATCCTGCAGAACGTCCTTTTCGAGCTGCGCATGGCATTCCTCGAGATCACAAATGCAATAACGCGCGCACCCGCTCCCGGAAGCAACAAGCCCGCCGCGAAATGAAGGCAACGATTACCGTTTTGGGCAGCGGTACTTCGATGGGCGTACCGACCATCGGTTGTGACTGCCAGGTTTGCACTTCAAGTGACGCGCACGATCGCCGCACACGGCCGTCTATCCTGATCGGATATAACCAGCGCTTCGTTCTCATCGATTCAACGCCAGATTTTCGCCAGCAGGCTCTCCGAGAAAATATCCGGCGCATCGACGCCGTTCTTTACACCCACGGTCATGCCGATCATATCCTCGGACTCGATGACCTTCGTCCTCTTACGTTCAAGCGCGAGCAGAAGCTCCCCCTCTACGCGGACGAGCCAACCGCCAACATCATCGAACGGATGTTTGCGTATGCATTCGATCCTGAATCGACTTATTCCACGCGTCCGCAAGTAGCTCTGCAGCGGCTGAATGGGACGTTGGAACTCTTTGGCGCGAAGTTTCAGCCGCTAAGAGTCCTGCACGGCGATAGTGAAATTACGGCATTCCGTTTTGGAACAGCAGCTTATCTCACAGACTTCAGTTCTATTCCGGAGCCAACCATGCAGGTGCTCCAGAATTTGGATGTCCTGTTTCTCGACGCGTTGCGACGGCGGCCACATCCAACGCACTCTTCACTCGATGAATCCGTCAAGATTGTGGAACGACTGAAGCCACGTCGAGCCTTCTTTGTGCATATGTCCCATGATCTTGCGCATGAGGAGACGAATCGCCATCTGCCGTCAAACGTCCGCCTCGCGTACGACGGCATGAAGCTGGAGTTCGAGATCTGATGCGCGTCTTCCGCAGTCTCGATGAAATCCCTTCCGACTGGCAGGCGACCGTCATCAGCATAGGCAATTTCGACGGTTTGCACCGCGCGCATCGGCATGTAATATCCACAGTCGCTGAACGAGCTCGACAGCTCGGGGCTCATTCACTTGCAGTCACATTCGATCCTCATCCCCTGCGCGTGCTTCGGCCACAGAGCGCTCCCGCGCTGATATCGCCGTTGCCGCAGAAAGTCGCGAGACTCGGGGAAACCCCGATTGACGCCACGCTTGTTCTGAACTTCACTCAAGAGCTTTCTGTAATGTCCCCATGGGAGTTCGCGCAACAGATCATTGTTGAGCATCTTCACGCAAAAGAGGTGCATGAAGGTACGAGTTTCCATTTTGGGCATCGCGCGGAGGGCGACTGCGCGAAGCTAAGAGAGCTGGGGAAAGAACTTGGGTTCGATGTGACCGTTTATCCCGAGATGCGCTGGCGAAACGAAACCGTCTCGAGCAGCCGCATACGTCAACTGCTCGTGGAGGGCAACGTCACGCGAGCGCGACACTTGCTCGACCGCCCGTTCTCCATCGTCGGCACCCCCGCAAAAGGACGGGGTTACGGCACGCGTTATACGGTGCCGACCATCAACTTGGGTCCTTACGACGAATTGGTCCCAAAGAACGGGGTGTACGTCACGTGTACACGAGTTGCGGACGAGCGCTTCGAATCGGTGACAAATGTTGGAAATCGCCCGACCTTCGATGGCCAATCGTTCGCAATCGAAACGCACCTTCTGAACTTTCATCCCATCTCCCTCAACGAGCAAACTGAAGTTGAGGTCACTTTCCTGAAATGGCTTCGACCCGAAATCAAGTGGACAAACGCGGACGCTTTAAAAAAGCAAATAGGCAGGGACGTTGCTCGCACAGATCGGTATTTCAAGCTAGTCCAGGGACTTGAGAAAGCTCACTAACTGCCAGCGCTGCGGCTCGGGCAATCGGCTCCACGAAGGCATTCCGTTCTTCAGGCTTCCATTCTTTAACAACCATTCCAACTCGCCCGGCGTTGCGTTGCGAATGCGATCGGAATGCAGATCGGGGTGCTTCGCATTTCCCTCAGCCTGCTTTCCATGACAACTCGCGCAGTTTTGCTGGAAGAGTTTGGCTCCTACAGCAACCGCGCTGGAATCCTTCGCCATAGGATTGGGGCGCACGCGCGCAGCTTCTGGCACCTTCAGCAGCCAGCGACCGTGCCCAGTTTCGATCGAGATCGCGATTGCAGGCATGGCGATGCAGAGGCTGAGTAAGGTATGTCGCCATCCATGCATTAGTTGCCTCGCAATCTCGAAGCGATCTGATCGATCTCATACGCAACGCCAAAGCGAAAGAGAAATCGCTGGCTATTGTCGTTCAGACCGAAGCCGGGCGAGAACTTAAAGGTTGTGCCTCCGGGAATGCGCCACTGCACAACTGGGGCCAGGTAATGCGAGGTATCGCGAAGCCCAAAGCTGTAGCGCTCGCCTAGTCCGCCATACATCTCTGCTCCGGCAGATAGGTTCTCTCGGCAGAGGACACACGGCTTAGCTCCGGCAACCAGCGCAAGCGGACGACTCACGCCCAGGGCATAACCGAACTCCCACGGTTCGCCCACGAGGTTCTTCTCCGCGATCACGTTCTCGGAAAGGTTCCATCCTTTGAAGTTGCTCGACAAGATCAGCTTGAGTTCCGCTTCCCTTTTCTTTTCGTGGCGATCATGTCGTTCGAGGAATTCTTCGCGCGTATCGTGACCGACCACATCAAGCAGTGATTTGTCAGCAGAGTTGATGTGCTCGAATTCAAAGTAGAGAACTGGAT
This sequence comes from Acidobacteriota bacterium, assembly GCA_003225175.1. Classification (NCBI taxonomy): domain Bacteria; kingdom Pseudomonadati; phylum Acidobacteriota; species Acidobacteriota bacterium. The sequence goes on along the minus strand of QIBA01000057.1, from coordinate 58,102 downwards.
TGATCCAATGCTCGCGCAGCAAGGGCCGAAAGCGGTTTTCCCAACGGAATCCAGTGAATACCGAACTCTCTCCTGAAGTGGATTGCGAATCGAGGTAAAGCTCCGAGGTCCACCATGCCTTTACCCCATATTCGAACTCCAAGGCATTCGCGAGAAAAGCGTTCCCGCCTTTAGGCGAGGCGGTCACTGACTTCAATCCCATTTCCAGATTTCCGGGCTCTTCCATCTGGTGGGAATAGGTGACGAAATATCCGTCCTGCGCGAACGCCATGCAGGAGATAAATAGGAGGCTCAATAACAGAACTGCGCGAAAAAACCTTTTGCGAGATTCACTCACGATCAGAGCTCCCTAATTGAAAATGAAATTGAAATTCATTTTCAATATCATGACTGTAAATTGCAGATGAAATTCCGTCAAACGTGAGTTGCCGAATGGCGTTCAGGAGAGTCCCAACGGACCTTTGTCAGTACTGAGCGGATGGATTTCCTGACTTATCAAGTTCGCGAACAAGCCGCCCGTCACGGCACTCAATGTGGCGAGGCCCCATAAATCGCAGGATTCAGCTCAGGGTCGTTGTACATCTTGAGCTGCCGATAGAGCTTGAAGTGACGTCGTCCGCGTTGAACATCGCGCCACAAGGCCGCCAGACATTCGGCGAGGTCCTGCCTCTGCCGAAGAAGTACTTCAAGCCGTTCACGGTTGCGCTCAACGTGCGCCCGCTCAACATCAGTGCGTTGCATTTGCTCGCGCGTGTGAAAGATCTTCAGTGACAGAATCGATAGACGGTCGACGATCATGCCCGGCGTCTCAGAATGAAGTTCACCCGCAAGCTTCACGCGTGCTGTCTCCAGCTGTTGCAGCAGTTCCCTATCGATAGCTTCAACCAAATCATTGCGCACCTGGTTCAGCCCATCGATCGCGCGTTTGGTCTGCGCGATTTCGTCGGACGAGGCCCGCGGCGCGCGAGCGTGGTCTTCCTGGTGCCACAAGGCGAAATTCTGACGGTGTTGCTCGATCACCAGAGCCTCGAGCCCGCTTCCTGCTCCGACATTCGGATCCGAATGCCAACGTGTGGTGAAGTCATCCTGAAGTTTCGCGATTTCGGGCAGCTGCATGGGGAATGATCTCGCGATTCTAGCGCGTTCCTCGTTTGACCCTAATTTTTGCAGCATGTTATAAACAAGAGTTTGCCTCGCCCGGGTAAAAGTATCTGTGCTTCCGGGAAGAGTGCAAAAAGTAGTCCCACCCTGGGTACGGGGTACCCAGCAGGCGCCGCTGTTGCGGCTGCTGGGGTGCAATGTTCTATCCGGTTGGCGGATGGAACGGGAGACGCGGCCAAGCTTCAGAACATCATTCGAGTGGAAGCGCGGGTTCCGGGACTGCGACGTCGTCCATGTTCGGGCGATGAGAGTGAATTGATCCCTTCAACTCGAAAACTGAACTCTAAAGTTTGTTCTGGAGGAATTTTTATGCTGACCTCGCAAGCCGTGGCTTGTGCGATGGCCCCGTTGCGTCGACTCACCCAGATTGCCAAGCTCCTGCGTCGTGGGCTTGGAACCGCGTCTGCTCTGCTGATGTTGCTTCTGCTGCAAGGACCAAAGGCCTTGGCTCAACCCGCTGCTGAGACTGGAGGCGAGGCGAATCTTAAGCTTCCCGATCTTTCCAGCGTCGACTTCTTGGGCATGAACGGCCACGCCCTACTGCTGGTTGGACTCATCTTCTGTGTCTTCGGCCTGCTGTTCGGACTCGCGATCTACCTTCAGCTCAAGAACCTTCCGGTGCACAGCTCGATGCGCGAAATCTCCGAACTGATTTATGAGACCTGCAAGACGTATCTGGTCACACAAGGCAAGTTTCTCGCCGTGCTCTGGATCTTTATTGCCGTCATCATGGCGCTCTACTTTGGCGTCCTGGCGCCGATTCCGGGACATCCAGTTGCCTTCACCTTGGCGATGATCCTTGCTTTCAGCATTGTCGGCATTCTCGGCAGCTATGGCGTGGCCTGGTTCGGTATCCGCGTAAATACTTTCGCCAACTCCCGCACTGCCTTCGCCGGACTCGGCGGCAAGCCCTTCCCGCTGTATGCGATTCCGCTCAAAGCCGGCATGAGCATCGGCATGCTCCTGGTGAGCGTTGAGCTGCTCATCATGCTCTTCATTCTGCTCTTTGTGCCTGGCGACTACGCGGGCCCATGCTTTATCGGATTCGCCATCGGTGAATCGCTCGGAGCGGCAGCGCTGCGAATTGCGGGCGGCATCTTCACCAAGATCGCGGACATTGGTTCCGACCTGATGAAGATCGTCTTCAAGATCAAGGAAGACGATGCGCGTAACCCCGGTGTAATTGCCGACTGCACTGGCGACAATGCCGGCGACTCCGTCGGACCGAGCGCCGACGGTTTTGAAACTTATGGCGTAACCGGTGTAGCGCTCATCACGTTCATCCTGCTCGGCGTGCCGAGTCCCACGGTGCAGGTACAACTGCTGGTGTGGATCTTCGTTATGCGCATCATGATGTTGGTGACCAGCGCCGTCTCCTATTTCGTTAATGACGGTATCGCCAAGGCACGTTTCGCCAACCGCGATCACATGAATTTCGAGACGCCCCTTACATGGCTGGTTTGGATCACTTCGATTTTCTCGATCGTTGCTACGTTCATCATCTCCAAGCTCATGATCCCCGTGGTGCAGGGCAACAATACACTGTGGTGGAGGCTGTCACTCATCATCTCCTGCGGAACTCTCGCCGGCGCAGTAATTCCCGAATTGGTCAAAGTGTTCACCTCGACCGAATCGCGCCACACCAAGGAAATCGTGACCTCGTCGCGCGAGGGTGGAGCTTCTCTGAACATCCTCTCCGGATTAGTTGCCGGCAATTTCTCGGCGTACTGGTTGGGACTCACGATGGTCTCTTTGATGGGGCTGGGCTACTACTTCACCCAGGGACTGAGCTCCGACCTCATGCTGGCGCCTGCGGTTTTCGCATTTGGTCTGGTTGCATTCGGTTTCCTCGGCATGGGCCCTGTGACCATCGCGGTCGACTCGTATGGACCGGTCACGGATAACGCCCAGTCCGTCTATGAACTCTCGCTGATCGAGCATGTTCCGGTAGCGGAGATCCAGCGTGAGTACAAAGGCACGGTCAACTTCCAGCGGGCGAAGGATCTTCTGGAAGAAAACGATGGAGCCGGGAATACGTTCAAAGCGACCGCGAAGCCTGTGCTGATCGGAACCGCGGTAGTCGGAGCCACAACGATGATCTTCTCGATCATTATGGCGTTGACCAATGGCCTGCGCGTGAATCTCGCCAATCTCTCCCTTCTACATGCTCCATTTGTGTTGGGACTGATCTCCGGCGGCGCCATTATTTACTGGTTTACCGGCGCTTCCACTCAGGCCGTAACCACCGGAGCCTATCGGGCCGTGGAGTTCATCAAGGCAAATATTCGTCTTGAGGGCGTTGAAAAGGCTTCTGTTTCCGATAGCAAAAAAGTAGTCCAGATCTGCACGCAGTACGCGCAGAAAGGTATGTTCAACATATTCCTCGCGGTTTTCTTTGTTACGCTGGCCTTCGCATTCGTCGAGCCCTTCTTCTTTATCGGCTACCTCATCTCGATTGCTGTGTTCGGTCTTTACCAGGCAATCTTCATGGCCAACGCGGGCGGAGCGTGGGACAACGCGAAGAAGATCGTTGAAACCGAGCTGAAGCAAAAAGGTACTGCGTTGCACGATGCCACGGTCGTGGGCGACACGGTAGGAGATCCGTTCAAGGACACTTCCTCTGTGGCCATGAACCCAATCATCAAGTTCACCACGCTCTTCGGATTGCTGGCAGTTGAGTTGGCCGTCCATCTCACAACTGAGCGCGGGGCGCGCCTCACCAACGAGTTGGCAGTTCTGTTCTTCGCGATTTCGATGTACTTTGTCTGGCGCTCGTTCTACGGCATGCGGATTACGAGCCAGAAGGCTGCATAAGCAGGCACTTTCAATGACCGGAACTCCGTCCCAAAGCGGGATGGAGCTCCGGTTTGCTGATCTCACAACCTTCTGCCAGGCGGCATGCAATTTTCGAAGAGGATCACTTTCAATGCAGTCCGTCCGTCTTGCGTGTGCTTTGTTGCTCTGTTTCCCCGTCTCTCTCTTTCCTGCCGACAAAAAGGCAACTTCAGCGCCAAATGCGGCGTCGCCGGCGATCGTTCAAGCCCAGCGCGAGAATCTCGATTACAGCATGTATCAGCGCATCCGCGATGAGGCCATCGGCCATTCTCACATCATGGAATACGCTTCGGGATTGATGGATGGAATCGGCCCGCGCCTCACCGGCTCTCCCAACGCGAAGCGCGCCAATGAATGGACTCGCGATCAACTCACCGCGATGGGCTGCAGCAACGCGCACCTGGAAGACTGGGGCGAATTCGGCATGGGATGGCAGCAGTTGAACACCTGGGTCCGTATGTCTTCGCCTGACACCGCGGTATTCATCGCACAAGCGTCGCCCTGGTCGCCTTCCACGAATGGCCCAGTTACTGCGCCTGCAATCTGGATAGACCTCAAAGACGAGAAGGACTTCGACAAGTACAAGGGCAAGCTCGCGGGCAAGATCGTTCTCTATGGCGAGATGCGCGAGGTAAAGCCCGTTGACAAGGCTTTATTCAGTCATCTTGAGGACGACGATCTCAGGAAGCTCGCTGAATACCCATTAGCAAAACGTGAAGGCGATTCCTTTCAGCAGTTCCTCAAGCGTCTCGAGTTTCGCGAAAAGGTGGGAAAGTTCTTCGCCGACGAAAAAGCGGTGGCGGTACTCGTACCCAGCCGCGACGGAAGAAATAACGGCGGCTCCGGCGGAACGATCTTCGACGACACTGGCTCGACTTTCGGATGGTTTGTCTACCGGCGCGACCACGCAAGTCTAATCCCGAGCGCAGTAATCGCAATTGAGAACTTCGGACGCGTCTACCGACTGCTGAAAGCACACGTGCCCGTGAACATAGAAATGAACATTGACACTAAATTCACCGGGGACCACGAACATGGCTTCGACACCATTGCCGAGATTCCCGGAACAGATCCGCACTTGAAGGATCAAGTGGTAATGGTCGGCGGACATCTCGACTCCTGGGCTTCAGCCACCGGCGCCACCGACAACGGCGCCGGCGCGGTAGTCGCCATGGAGGTGATACGCATCTTGAACGCATTGCAAGTGAAGCCAAAACGCACCATCCGCATCGGCCTTTGGACGGGGGAAGAACAAGGCGAATTCGGCTCCTACAACTATGTAAAGAACCACTTTGGATTTATTCCGCGATCGAATCAACCAGATCAGCTTAAGCTCACCGAGTTCGACCGCAAGCCGGCCGGACCGGTGGAGACCAAGCCCGATTATCAGAAGCTCTCTGCATACTTCAATCTCGATAACGGGAGTGGACGCATTCGCGGTATTTATCTGCAGGAGAACGCCGCGGTCGCTCCGATCTTCGCCCAATGGATGGAGCCGCTCAGGGATCTTGGCGTGACCACCATCACCATGCGCAACACCGGCGGCACAGACCACGAGGCGTTCGACGCGATCGGCATTCCCGGCTTTCAGTTCATTCAGGATCGTCTCGATTACGGATCGCGCACCCACCACTCCAATATGGATACCTATGAGCGCCTTCAGGAAGAGGACCTGGCGCAGGCTGCCGCCGTCGAAGCTATTTTTGTCTATAACGCTGCCACGCGCGAGCAGATCGTCTGAGCAGGCCAGACCGTCACAGTAACATCAGAATTCACATAGGTTTTTGGCTGGTTTTGGAGTAAATTGGCGAAACATCCCCACAGCCCCCGGCATCCAAGAACAGAGCGTATTGAAGCTGATCTGCCCTTTTTTGCGGTAGCTCTGTCGACTACTCTTCAAGGAAGGTAAGGGAGCAAAGTCGTGAACCAGCGGCTGAAACAACTCATGAAGGAACTCGGAGAGGCGATCAACGAATCTCTTTCCGAAGCGGAACCGATCGCACAAGTCATTAGCCGGATCAAGGGCGAGGGCTACGACGTGTTCCTGGTGCTCGAAGCCACCGTGGGATTTAATCGGCGCGAAGAGGAAGAGTCGGCGTCAGAACCCGTGCGTGCGACGAAGTCTTCAACGGCAACTCCAGATCTGCAGATCAACGCGCAGGATCTCCGCTTCCTGAAGTCCTTGCGCATCAGCCTCTCGGAATCACGAGACATAAAAGATTCTGCGGCATGAGTTCCTTTTAGGTCCTTACGTCAATTCAGCAACCCGGAGCAGAAGCTCCGGGTTTTGCTTTTACCTGTTATCATCGTTTGTTTTCGGGTCGTCATCGGACCCATCTGTAAGTCGCACTCAGAAATTCGCAGCACACATGAAGGACACACTCGGAGTCTTACTGGCCGGAGGCGCGGGGGAACGTCTTTTCCCGCTTACCCGCGATCGCGCTAAGCCGGCGGTGACCTTCGGCGGTAACTACCGCATCATCGACATCACGCTTTCCAACTGCATCAACTCCGACCTGCGCAAGGTTTACATCCTCACGCAATACAAAGCATTGTCGCTCAACCGCCATATCCGCGAAGGCTGGGGCACGATCGTCGCCAGCGAACTCGGCGAGTTCATCGAGATCCTGCCGCCCATGAAACGGGTGAGTGAGAACTGGTATATGGGGACGGCTGATGCCGTGTATCAGAATATTTACTCGATCGGAAGCGAGCAGCCCAAGTACGTGCTGGTCCTCTCAGGTGATCACATCTACAAGATGAACTATGACCTGATGATGCGTCAGCATGTTGATGCAGGAGCGGACGTTACGCTGGCGACAATCCTCATCGACCCGAGCGAATCCTCACGCTTCGGAGTGGTAGAGATTGACCGCGAGTCGCGTGTCGTAGGCTTCGAAGAGAAACCCAAGTCTACACAACTCCGCTCACCCTTCAATCCGAACATGTGCTCCGGGTCGATGGGCGTATATCTGTTCAACACCGACGTCCTTTTGCCGGCACTGCTCAAAGATGCAGAGGATCCCGAGTCTTCCCACGACTTTGGTCACGACATCCTCCCAAAACTGCTCGACGAATACCGTGTCTATGCCTTCAACTTCATCGATGAAAACAAAAAAGAAGCACTCTACTGGCGCGACGTAGGCACGCTCGACGCATACTTTGAAGCCAACATGGACGTTGTCGCCGTGTCACCTGTCTTCAATCTGTACGACAAGGCCTGGCCGATCCGAACCCATCAGCGTCAATATCCACCGGCGAAGTTTGTCTTCAGCGAGCCCGGACGTACAGGAATGGCCGTCGACTCGGTAGTTTCTTCCGGATGCATCGTCTCCGGCGCTTCCGTGCGCAAGTGCGTTATGTCGCCAGACGTGCGCGTGAACTCCTATGCGGAAGTCGAATCCTGCATCATCTTTTCCCACGTAAACATCGGACGCCACTGCCGCATCCGCCGTGCCATCGTCGATCGCGACGTCCACATTCCCGAGGGCAGCGTGATCGGGTACGACCTCGAAGAGGACCGGCGCAATTTCTTCGTGACCGACAGCGGCATCACCGTTGTCACGCGCGACTATTCCCTATTTGAGTCCCCGGTTGCGGTGGATTACTTCACGTCAGAATAGCGAGTAGATGCTCAATCGCTTTCTGAACACTCGAGTACCTTCGATCCTCTCGGCGCTTGCATTCGTGGTGTTCTCGCTGCTGTTTGTGCACGCTGTGGTTGGTGCACGCGAGCCAGCGACAGCTACCCCAGAGGTAATCCATGGACTCCTCCTTTGGGGCACGCTCGCCCTGGTAGCCATGCTGGCATTCTGCCTGTGCCTGATGAGAGTGACCCGTCACCGTCGAAACCTGCCAGAGCGGAACCACCTGCAGTAGCGGGTGGTGCCTTCGGCCTTGGTGTTGGGGTTTGGGTTGGGGTTGATCTTGGTGTTGCTTTTGCCGTTGCGGTTGCTTTGCATGCGGCTCGTGACTGCTGCAAAATGCAAGAGCAACACCAAACACAACCCAAAAATTCACCACCCGCTACCGCAGCTGATACTGTCGATATTGTGCGTCTCGAACGTCGCCTTTAGTGAGGGTATAAGCAGGGAGGGGTTTTGAATGCGCTACATGTTGCTCGTTTATTCCAGGGAGCAGGCTCCGGCCTATCCGGAATCCATGCAGCAGATCGCGGAGGGCCACCGCCGGGTAATGGCGGAGGCTACGGCAAAGGGCATCCTTGAAGGAGCCGAGCCACTCCGGCCAGCAACTACTGCCACGACGATCCGGCCGCAAAACGGCAAATCGATCGTTCTAGATGGCCCATTCGCGGAAACCAAAGAGCAGCTCGCCGGCTACTACATCCTCAACTGCAAGGACCTGGACGAAGCTATCGAATGGGCCAAGAAGATCCCGACTGGATGCGGAGGAGCCGAAGGATGCATCGAGATTCGTCCGCTGCTGGAGCAGCCTGCGCACCTGATGGTGCAGGCTGCGCACCATTGACAAGGAATTCCCAGGCGGCTGCCGAGTCCGTCTTCCGCGAGGAGTCGGGCCGAATTATCGCCACATTGATCCGCCTCGCCGGATCGTTCGACCGCGCCGAAGACGCACTGCAGGAAGCCTTCACCTCCGCACTGGCGACGTGGCCGAAAACCGGAATTCCCACGAATCCAGCCGCCTGGCTCATGACCACTGCCCAGCGCAAGCTGATCGACCAGGGACGGCGGGAACGAACTCAGCGGGAAAAGGAGGATTCTGTCCGCTATGAAATTGAAGCATTCCGCCCTGCCACCGAACCAGAACTCGAGACCGCCATGCATTTACCCGACGACCGGCTGCGCCTGATCTTTACCTGCTGCCACCCTGCGCTTAATCAGGAAGGACAGGTTGCCCTCACGCTCAGAACGCTCGGCGGCCTCAGCACTCCTGAAATCGCCAAAGCCTTTCTCCTTCCCGAACCGACACTCGCGCAGCGCCTCGTGCGCGCCAAACGCAAGATCCAGGAAGCCCACATTCCCTACGAAGTTCCGCCTCCGGAGCGCCTGCCTGAACGCCTCGCGTCAGTACAAACCGTTGTCTACTTAATCTTCAACGAAGGCTACGTCGCCACCGCCGGCGATCAACTCGTACGCACCGATCTCTGCGCCGAGGCCATCCGTTTAGGCCGCGTACTGCGCGACTTGATGCCCCATGAATCAGAAAACGTAGCCCTGCTAGCCCTCATGCTGCTGCACGATTCACGCCGCGCCGCCCGCATTCATAACGGCGAGTTGATAACGCTCGAGGAACAAGATCGCACGCTCTGGGACCAGACCAAGATTTCCGAAGGACTCGCGCTTATTGAACAAGCAGTGAGACGAGGACCGCCTGGTCCGTATCAGATCCAGGCCGCAATCGCAGCCCTGCACGGCGAAGCCAAAACCGCATCCGAGACCGACTGGCAGCAGATCGCCGCTCTCTACGAAAAATTGCTGGAGCTCAACGCCTCACCCGTAATCGCGCTCAATCACGCAGTAGCAATCGCCATGAGCTCCGGCCTGGCAGAGGGTCTGAAGCACATCGAGCAGATCGGGGCTTCCGGCCAGCTAGACCGCTATTACCTCTACCACGCCGCCCGAGCCGACATCCTGCGCAGAATAGGACGCAAGAAAGAGTCTGCCTCCGCCTACAGCAAGTCCCTGGAATTAGCAACGAACAAGGTGGAACAACAATATCTTCGCCGCCGTCTGGCCGAAGTACAGAACCGCCCGCAGTAGCGGGCGGGTGCAGTTGCTGAATCGATGACGTAGCTATTGCGAATCCAGAGCGATACTCAGTGCCGAATTTACCTTGCCATCTTCGCCGGAGACAATGATCCGACGTCCTGGGTGAGGTCCAATTTGCGAAGACTCACCAGGTTGTCACACATGATCCACCTCGGATGCTTAAGCCCCTCATCCGATCCTACTTCCACCTGCGTAGCCAGAGCTTCGCCGCTGCTGAACACCGGGACACGAATTACTGTCGAGAATTTCGAGGAGATTAGCGCTTGCCGGCTTATAGCGACGAGACCACGAAACTGCTTGGCATCTCAGCCAGGCTTGGCCGTCATCCAGCAGCAAACACCTTCTTATGGTTACATCAGTTCGTCAAATCTGGCATTCGAGCGCAGAAAATCGAAGACCGGGTCCATCTTCAGGTAGTGCAGCCATGCAAAGCGTTCAACTTTGGCCCGATCCAGATAGTCCAGGGCAGCGACGGAATTTTCGACCCCAGCGTGAGCGAACGCCAGGAAATATGGTGGCACGCGAATCTTGCGCGCTAACGCCTGTAACCGGTCAATAGCTTTCAATGCCGCGGCGCGCTTTCCTCCTTTTCCATAGGCGTAAGCCAAGCCGCTCACCAGGATCGGATGTTCGTAAAACTCGGTCACGAGTCCCTCAAATTGATTGATTGCATCTCCGCCGTTCCCCTTCTGAACCATCGCAATCGCCTGAAAGTAGCGGCCAGGAACGTAGCTGCGATCAAGTTCAACGGCGCGTTCAACTTCTTTCAGAGAGCGCTCGAAGTCGCGGCAGAAGTAGGCAAGCCGACCGATATGGGCCTGAATGGCCGGGTTGAATGGGTCTAACTCCTTCGCACGAATCAGTGATCGCAGCGCATCGGAAAATCGGCCCGTTTCGGTCAAGGTCAGGCCGTACCAGTGGTGGGCGGGAGCGCAGTTCGAATTCAGCTGTATGGCCTGGAGGTGTTCGTGTTGCGCGGCGTTCCAATCCCAGTCGAACTGCAGGAGACAGAAAGCCAGACAGCTGTGAGCCTCGGCCAGGCAGTCGTCCAGAGCCAGAGCCCTCGACGCATGTTGCTTCGCTCTGCCAAAAGCATCTGCGGGCGCAAGCTCACCGTAAAAGCCAAGCACGCCAAAGCAGTCCGCGAGCCCCACATGTGCTAGCGCGTACTCAGGATCGGCGGCTATCGCTCTTTGAAAATACTCAATCGCAGTGAAGGTGGATTTGGGCACGCGCTTGTTCCAGTGATACCGGCCTTGGAGATATAACTCATAGGCAACCAGACTTTCGGTCCACTGAATCCGGCCATGCTCCTTCTTTACTGGCAACAGCTCTACCATGAGCGACTTGGCGATTTGTTCTGCCAGCTCTATCTGCACGGCAATCACATCGGTTGTCGGACGATCGTAGCTGCCGGCCCAGATCTGACGTTGATCTGCTGCTTCGAGCAGATGTGCCGTCACACGCAGCCGGGTGCCATCACGGCGCGCAGCTCCGGTTACAACATAATATTGGGCTGCGAGCTCACCAGGGATCTCCTCCAGCGACTTATTACGCAATGCCACCACCGCAAGGCGCTTCGGATTCAGCCGTCCCAGTTGTGTAATTAACTCTTCAGTAAGCCCCGCGACAAAATAATCATCCGACTGTCTGTTATCCAAATCTTCAAACGGGCGAATCGCAATCACCTTTCTTGAGTTCGGATTTGGAATTACCGGGTGTACGTCTGCGATGAAGCGATAGCCCTTCCCCGGTATGCTCTCTATAAAAAGCGGATTGTCTGCTTTGTCGCCGAGGTGTTGGCGCAGCTTCCAGATGGCATTGCCGAGTCCATTTTCGAAATCGACGAAGGTTTCGAGTCCCCACACTTCTATTCTCAGGTGCTCGCGCGTAACTAGTTCGTGGGGATGGCGCACCAGCACAGACAGAACCGCAGCGGACTTCGGCTGAAGCCCTAGCTTGATCCCTCGCTTGCGCAGTTCACCCGTGCGCGGATCAAATTCGAATGTCCCGAAAGCGACTGCGGTACAAACCACGCGATATCTCCCTGGCGGCGGAGTCTAGCACGAGCGCCATGAATGGGGTCCAGCACAAGTCCGGAGATAACTAAAGCCAACTGCTTTTTATACAGGGCGTTAGCTGGAGAAATGAATTTAGTTTTCGGTGGATGGCGCGTGCATGGCTTTCATCAGTACGAGCCGCTAATTTAAGTGCCATAGAAACTGTAATGGCGCTCTCGAAGACATTTCGGTTTGGCATCGTTACTGCGATCCTGCTCGCTTCAGTTGCCGTGTCACGAGCGCAGGATCCCTGCGAAAGCCTCGATCGACGGGCGCTAGTCTTCTCCGGTGGAGGGATCAAGGGAGCCTTCGAAGCGGGCGCCGCCTATCACCTGATCGTGCACCGCGGATGTGACTTCCACGATTTTTCAGGTATTTCTGTTGGAGCGATCAATGCAGCAATTCTTGCCCAGGCGCTTTCCTCTAACCATCGGGAAACATCCCACGCCGCGCTGGTTGTGCAGGCTGAATCTCTGGTGAATATCTGGGCATCGCTCAAAAGTTCCCGCGACATCGTTAAGCCCCGCAAGCTGGCAGGCCTGCGCTTCGCGATGTTTGGGACCGAGAACTTCAATGACTTTTCTCCTCTGCGTCGCCTCCTGGCAGCAAACATATCGATCAACAAACTAGCTGCCGGCCGTCCTCTTCGCATCGGTTTGACCTGCTTCTGGGATGGGACGTATCAGGAAGTCGCTGCGGCGCGTGGAGATTTCAGCGTTCCGAAATCGCGCTTTCTCGATTATCTGTATGCGAGCTCCGTGCTTCCGGTAATGGGTCGCATGCCCCGGTTTGCCTCCCGCGATCAGAAGCCTGATACCCACAGAGTAGCGCAGTTCGGAGATGCCAGCCTACGCCACGTCATTCCGGTCGCCAGCTATTTTGTCGTGTGCTCTGGTTCCGAATGCTCTCGCGCGAAGCCAGCACACGAACCTCTGCAGCAGCTCTTCGTGATTGCGACAAGTCCTTACGTGCGTGGATCGGACCTGCTGCCGGTTCCGCACTCAAATTATGGACGCGCTGACACCGAGCTCATCACTGACGGGCGCAAGATCATGCGTCGTGCCATTGCCCTGATGGCAGATACGCCCTTTCGAACGGACCTCGATTCCATGCTCCTCGCGAATCAATGGCTTGCGTGGCGCGAGCACAGCGATTCCGAATCGGCACTCCGGGCAAGAACAGAGTCGTCGTCGAGCGCGACCTTTGCGATAGCTACAGCGTTTCCACTCGAATCCTACAACCGCGAGGGGCTGGACAGCTACGCACATTCTCGCCCGTATCGAATCGGCATAGTCAAACCCAAAGAGGAAACTGCGGACCTCGCCGATCTGCTCTCTTTTTCACCGCAGATGATCCACGCACAGTTACTTGCCGGGTGTCTCGCCGCAAATGAGACCATGCAATCGGAGTTCGGCTTGGCTTCGCTCAGCACCGCATGCGCAGACCGTTTCGGGAACAGCCGTATTCAGATAGCCGCAATCGTGAGGCCAAGATGAGACGCCCCGCACTTCGCTCCAGGTTTCTGTTTACGCGTAATTTCCTGCGGCATCCGTTACGGACAGGGTCGCTAGTTCCGAGCTCCCGTTTTCTGGTGAAACGGATGCTCGCGCGAGTAGATTGGCAACAGGCACGGATCGTCCTGGAGCTCGGGCCCGGCCTGGGCTGCTTTAGCAGGGAAATCCTTCGGCGAATGCGTCCCGATGCCGTTTTGATCGCGATCGAGATGAATCGCACGTTCGCGCGAGCACTACGCAACAGCATCAAGGATCGCCGCCTATTCGTCGTGGAAGGCAGCGCTCTTCATCTGGACACGATTCTTGCTCGGTTTGAGCTCGGCCTTTCGGACTGCATCATCTCAGGCTTGCCCTTTGCAAACATGGACCATACAACCAGAGAGTCGATCCTGCGCAAATGCCACCAGGTCCTCTCCTGGCGCGGACAGCTTGTGTTATTTCAATATCGATCGCTGCTGGCTCCGGCGCTCGCCGGCATCTTCCGCTCGGTTGAACGCAGCTACGAGCCGCTCAACATACCTCCAGCTCACGTCTTTTGTTGCACTCGGGAGTGAGCAATCGTTTGCCGGGCATTCAAAAACAATAGGAATAAACGCAGCATGGCTATCTCTCTACCTCGCGCTCGGCATGCTTTGTGAATTACTCGTACCTGAGTGCGATCATTGGATCCACCCGACTGGCGCGGCGCGCCGGTAGATAGCTTGCAATGAGCGCTACTGCCGCCAGCACTGCCGATACTACGAGGAACGTGGTCACATCTGTGGGCCGCACTCCGTAGAGGATGCTGCGGATCAGGCGGGCACCAATAACGGCGCCCCCCAGGCCACTTGCTACGCCAATGCCTGTTAGTAGCGCTCCATGTCCTAGCACATCGCGAGTGATATTGGATCGGCTCGCGCCTAACGCCATGCGTACGCCAATGTCTTTCGTGCGCTGCACTACGGTGTAGGAGAGCACGCCATAAATTCCTACTGCGGCCAGCACCAGAGCGGTGGCGGCAAAGATGCTCAAGAGGAAGGTATCAAAATGGGACTGCTCCAGCTGGCTGGAAACCTTCTGCTGCATGGTGGAAACGCCGTAGATGGGGACGCCGGGCGCGACTTGTGAGACCACTGAACGCAACTCGCTTACCGCGATCACCGAACCCTTGGTGCGCACCACGATGTCCATGGTTCTTCCGATCCAATCCCATGCGTCGGAAGGCATTTGTGCGATCGGCATATAGAATTCGGGACGAATCTGACGATCCAATCCCCAGGCCCGCACATCACCGACGATACCGACGACTTCATGCCACACGGGATCGAGACGTCCTTTGGGACCGCTCTCGCAGCAGGCGAAGCGCTTGCCGATGGGATTCTGGTTGGGCCACATGGTTCGCGCGAGCGTCTCGTTCACAACCACAACCAGCGGACGCTCGCGAGTATCTTCCGGGATGAATCCGCGGCCCATTTTGAGCGGAACTCGGGCGGTCTTCAGATAATCAGGCGAGACGACGCGCAGCGCTGCATCGACCACATTCGAGGGATCGAAAGGTCTGCCTTCTACGAGCAGCCCATTACTGTTTCCACCACCGGCCAGCGGCGCGCGCGAGACTACCGCAGCCGAGCTCACACCGGGCAGGTCCTGCGCTTTGGTGACAATGCTCTCAAACGTCTGTCGCGCAATTAACGGACTGCTGTAGCCGCGCTCCGGCAGCCCCACGCGTCCGACAATCAAATTCGCGGTATCGAAGCCGGGTTCAACTTTTGCCAGCAAGAGCGCGCTGCGAACCAGCAGGCCCGCGCCCGCCAGCAACATGAGTGCGAGCGCAACTTCGCCTGCTACCAGTGCACTGCGGACGCGGTCACGGCTGGAAGTTGAGAGGGAGAAGCTCTGGTGGAAGGTCTCGGTCAATCGCACGGCCGTGGAGCGCAAGGCGGGAGCCATGCCAAAGGCGACGCTCGACAGCACCGCGATGCCGCAGGCAAAGAGCAGCGCCGTAAAATCCACGCGCGCCTCTTCAATCCGTGGAACCCCGCCGGGAGCGTGTGCAATGAGCCAGCGAACGCCGCCGTTCGCAAGCATGATTCCCAATATGGCACTGACTCCGGCGAGCACGAAGTTTTCTGCCAGAAGTTGCAGGACGATCCGCAGCGGAGTCGCGCCCAAAGCGACTCGAACTGCCACTTCCTTTTGCCGGGCGCGTGCTCGCGCCAATTGCAAATTGGCGATGTTGGCGCAAGCGATCAGGAGGACAAAGGCTACAGCTCCCAAAACTGTAAACAGCGTTACGCGCTGGTCTCCCAAAAGAACGTCGGTCAAAGGCATGAGGCTGAAGCCGCGATCTTTGTTGTCAATCGGGTGATCCTGCGCTTCTCGCGCCGCCAGAATGGCCAACTCCGCCTGAGCGCGTTGCCGCGATACACCTTCCTTCAATCGAGCAAAGACATTGAGAAAGTGATTGTCATAATCGGAACGCTGCTGCGCAGTGAAAGCGAATGGCAACCAGATATCCGATTTACTCAGCAGCGGGTCGAAGCTCGCCGGCATGACCCCGAGCACCACGAGCAAAAGGCCGTTTACGCGAATTGGCTTCCCGATCAGCGATAGATCTTGATGGAAGCGAGCGCGCCAAAGTCTCTCGCTGATTACCGCGACCTTCTCATGGCCTGGACTATCTTCGGCTTCGGAGAACACGCGGCCATGCAGAGGAGCGATTCCAAAGGTGCTGAAGTACTCGGCGGAAACGTTTTCGCCGTTGATCCGCTCCGGAGCATCTTCCGTAGCCAAGTTATATGCGCCGCTGGCCGAGGCTGAGACGCTGGAGAATGTCGTGTTCTGGTCATGAATGTCGAGAAAGTTGCCGCGGGAAACTCCGCCTCCCTCTCTTCCCTGCCAAGCTTCCTGAAGCAGCATCACCCTCTGGGGCTGCCGTATCGCCAGAGGCTGCAAGAGGACCGCATCCACAATGCTGAATATCGCCGTGTTCGCCCCTATCCCAACGGAAAGCGTGACCACCGCCACAATGGTGAACGCCGGCGTCTTGCGCAGGAGGCGGGCGCCGTAGCGGAGGTCTTGGATCCAAGTGTTCATGATTCGCCCTTTGAGAATCCATGGGTGCATTAGTGCGGCCGTTTTGCGCGCCGGTGACGTGCTTCGGGCTCAGAGACTTGGCGGGAAGTGACGGGCCAGAGGGGCAGCTTCGGCTCCAAAGGCGGAACGCGCTGTTCGCATTCGGACAGTCAGCAAGGAATAAATATTCGAGGAGGATTCAGTCGCGCTCAAGTGGGCTTCCCACTCCAATTTCCACTTTACTTTTGCTTTTTATTCGTCTAGCTTGGCGGAAGAGGCTGAGGTCGGCCAGTCTATGTGTTGTGAACGATCTGCCGCAATGATTGCAACCAAACTACGGAGAGGCCGTTGGACTGCGGACCGACAATTCACTGTTGTTTCACTGTTAATTCACTGCCCTGTTGCGAAAAGCCAGTGTTTACGCGGTTTCCGTGTCGGGAAAAAAAATTCACTGTTTTTTTCGCTGTTATTTTCGCTGTTATGGTCACGATCAGTGAAAAAACAGTGAATGTGGAATTTAATTCCTGATCGCGCGGTTGAGCAGGCCCGCTGAACGGCTCAGATTCGCCGTGCTGTACGCTGAACGGTGCAAACCTGTCGGCGATTCTGTCCCAACGATTGTTAGAATCCGAAAACTCCCATAATTTTGTTGAACTTTCGCCGGCCAGGCTGCGTATCTCGTTGGCAAGTTGAGACATTCAGCCCAGATCGCCAAGCGTCCGCTGCCGGGACGGATACCTGCGTGCATGGTACGGTCCGGTTACCGGACAAAATCAGAAGCGGCCCACAAGCTGATTCGTCATCCGTCGTCAAGGAATTTCGCCGCATCGGCCCCCGCTAAGATTGCTGCCGGTCCCAAGTCTGGGATAGTTGTGGCAGTTGCTGTGCCGCAGTCGAAACAGGCTGTTCTAAACGAAAGAAACCTTAGCCGGTTGGAAGAAAACGCCCTCACCAATGCCTTAGTCCGACGCTGCATCGCTGGCGATGCGAGCGCGTGGGAGGAGCTCGTCAAGCAGCAGAACCGGCGGATTTACAATATTTGCTATCGCTTTACCGGCTCGGCCAGCGATGCAGAAGACCTTACGCAAGAGGTGTTTATCCGGCTATACCGGACGATGAGCAGCTTCGAGCCGGATAAAGGCTCGTTCACTACCTGGCTTACGACCCTCACCCGCAACATGCTAGTCGACCACTTCCGCCGTACCCGGCAGGAACGCATGACGGACTCGATCGACGCAGCTCCGGCAGCCGATGAGGAGGCTCCAACTCTCGCTGAGCGGGTCGAAGACCACGGTCCATCCCCTCAGGCTCGACTGGCCAGCAAAGAGACCCAGAAGATGGTGCATCAGGCCCTGCAAAAGGTCTCCCCAGACCTGCGCGAGGCGGTGATTCTGCGCGACTTGCAAGACATGGACTATAAGGAAATTGCCGCCGCTCTGAAGGTGCCGGAAGGGACCGTAAAGTCCCGAATCAACCGCGGGAGAGCGGAACTGGCGAGACTCTTATCGCGTATTAACAGACAGGCAGTTTGACGTGGAAAACCAGAACCAATTCGAGAGAAAGCAAAGCCCATCGGGGCTCAGCTGTGCCGAGTTTGACTCGATGCTGACCGACGCGTTGGACGGACTCATCACTCCGGCCGCGCAGCGGCGCTTTGACGCTCATCGCCAGCAGTGTCCCACCTGCGGTCCTCTCTTCCGCGAGGCCGAAGCGGGAATGGCCTGGCTGCATACCCTCGAAGAAGTAGAGCCGCCCGCGAATCTGGTGCATAACATTCTTGCCGCCACAACGGTTCAGACCAGCGCCGCTGTTGCGGCCGCTCCCAAATTGGGATGGAAGCAGCGGCTCTCAATCGTGTGGGCTGATGTTCTCGCGCCATTCAAAGCTCTGGTGGCTCAGCCGCGCATGGCCATGACCGGCGCAATGGCTCTCTTCTCAGTTTCGCTTTCGCTGAATCTGGCGGGAGTAAAGCTCGGGGATCTGCGGCACATGGACCTGCGGCCGAGCGCTCTTCGCGAGCAGGCCACGATGAAGTATTACGAGGCGACAGCCCGGATGGTGAAGTACTACGAGAATATTCGGCTGGTGTACGAGGTCGAATCGCGGCTGCAGGAGCTAAAGCGCGCTACTAGTGCCGAGCAGGAGCCGGAGCGGCGTCCAGCTGCGCCTGACCGCAACAAGACGGAAAACAAACAAGACAAGGAACGCAAGCAGAATTACTACAGTATGGACCGACAAAAAATTCAGCTTGCGAAATGGAGTACAAACGAATTGAATTTGTGCAGTAATTCTGAACCAGGCTTCGACGCGTGCGGCGAAGCCAGAAACAGCAGCGCGCATTTCGCGGTATCCGTACTCTCCCAGGATTTCGAGCAAGGCTACGAATCGAGGAGCTTACAGGCATGACTTGCGCTGTCCACACCGATCAACCGGCAACGTCTTACTGCCGCACCTGCGGAAAAGCGCTTTGCCAGAATTGCCAGCGCGATGTGCGCGGCGTGATTTATTGCCAGGATTGTCTTGCCGCTCGTCTTGAAGGCACGGTTCCTCCCGCGGCAGCGAATGCTCCGACAGCCGTCTACGTAGCGCCTACAAGCTCTGCCAGTCCCGGACTCGCTGCCGTACTCGGTTTCATTCCCGGCGTCGGCGCTTTCTACAACGGTCAGTTTGCTAAAGGATTCGTACACGTTTTTATCTTCGCCGTGCTGTGCCATCTCGCAGACAAGGCAGACTTCCTCGGGTTGTTGGTAATGGCGTGGCTCTTCTACATGGTCTTCGACGCTTACACTACGGCCAAGGCTCGCCAGCTCGGTCAACCGTTGCCCGATCATCTTGGACTTAATGCGTTGCTGGCCAGTTTTGGATTGGGAACAGCCGCCATTCACGCTCAGCCGATTCACGCCGGCGCTCCGATTGCACCTGCTGGAAATCCAACAGATATTCCTCCGCCTCCGGTGGCAAGCGCTTCGGCCTTGGATCAGACAGGATCATCCGGATCGAGTCAAGCATACGTTGCTGATGCGATAGAACCAGCACGTCTTAGTGGTCCTGGGGCTGTGCCTCTCGGAGCTATCATTCTCATAGCGCTGGGTGTGCTGCTGCTGCTCGACAATCTCGGTGTGCTGTCGTTCCGCTGGACTGCGCAGTTCTGGCCAATTGTCTTGATCGCAGTGGGACTCTGGCTCGCGGTTCGTCGCATGGGCGTGGCGCAGGGAAGGAATTAATCGTGGCAACCTACGATTACGACGATTACATTCCCAACCGCACGTGCCGTTGTCTGCGCTGCTCTTCGCGATGGCTCATGGGACCAGCCGTGTTGATCACTGTAGGCGTTCTCTTCTTGCTTCAGCAACTGCATGTGTTTTACTTTCGGCAGACTTTCCCCGTGCTACTGATCGTGATTGGCTTAGTAAAGATCGCACAGCGCTCAGCGCCTGATACTGGACACATTCAACCATCTCCGTATTACCCGCCGGGTATGCAGGTTCCACCAGTGCCACCCACAATTCCCGGCAATCGCTCTAATTCGGAGGTGAACCGTGGCTAGTCCCCCGCAGATGCCCTTCGATCCGCGCTATTACCGCTATCGTCGTCCTCGCTCGATGGCTGGGCCTATTATCCTCGTTGCGGTCGGCGTCATGCTGCTGTTGATGAATATGCATGTCGTGAGCTGGCCCAGAATGGGATGGTTCTTCGCCACCTGGTGGCCGGTGCTGCTCATTCTGTTCGGAGTCATCCGAATTGCTGAATATGCGATTGCGCGCAGTCAGGGCGGGCCTGCTCCCCGCCTCGGTGGCGGAGCGATGTTTCTCCTGATCCTGTTCATCGTGATTGGGCTCTCTGCCTCCTCTGCCAAGCACCTCCCCTGGCAGCAGTTTGGCGACAACATTGATGTAAATCCGGGATGGGACGGCGTGTTCGGGGAGAAGTACGACTTTACTCAGGAACTCTCGCAACCGCTGCCGCCGGATGGAAAAGTCCAGATTGACGCCGATCGGGGTTCAATAATGGTTCATGTGGCTGAGAACGGCGATGCGCCGGTGAAGATGATCGTCCGCCGCCACATCGCGGCCGATTCCCATGAATCGGCCAACAAATTTAACGATCAGCAGAAGCCCACAATGAGCGTGGATGGAAATATTCTTCGCATCAATTCCGGCGAACATGTGGCCCACACGCAGGTTGGATTCGTGATGGGACCGCGAATCGTCACTGACGTCGAAATCTGGGCGCCGCGTAAGGCTCCGGTACAGGTCAACGCCGGGCGCGGCGACATAAATGTTTCACAGCGCGATGCCGACGTAAAAATCAGCACCACGCACGGTGATATTCAAGCCGAACAAATTAAGGGAAATGTGGAGATCACCTGTCAACGAGGCAACGTCCACGTCGGCCAAGTGACGGGCGATGTGCATATCGAAGGCCGAGCCGACGACGTTACGCTCAGCGATATCTCAGGAGTAGCCTTGCTCGAAGGCGAGTTCTTCGGCGATACCAAGCTCTCGCACGTAGGAAAATCAGTCAAATTCCACAGCACGCGTACCGATATGGAACTCGGGAGACTCGATGGCGACCTGAGCATGGATTCGGGCGATCTTCGTGTAAGTTCAGTGAGTGGTCCCTTCGAAGTCCGCACCAAGGCCAAAGATATCCGCCTCGAGGAGATTTCAGGGCCAGTAACGGTGGAGAACAGCCACGGCGAGATTGACGTTCGCCCCAAAGCTCCGTTCGGCGATGTCACCCTGAACAATCACCAAGGCGCGATCCACATCGTGCTGCCCGAAAGCGCCGGGTTCACGGTAGAAGCGCGCAGCAGCCGTGGAGAACTTGAGAGTGACTTTCCGCTCAATGTCACCAAAAATGGTGATGACCACGTAGCAGAAGGGACTGTGGGCAAGGGCGGGAAGAGAGTGCAACTGACGACCGATCACGGCACGATTGAGATTCGGAAAGGATGAACGAATCGGGTGATCGGGTCACCGGTTGAGGTAACTCCAGAAGGAGTCCCACGCTAGGCTCTCATACTAGCCGAAGACTGAAGCGCCTTTCTCACTATCTGCTCTGCGCGTTCAATTACCTCATCCAGCACCATATTGGTCGAATCGATCACGACAGCGTCGCTGGCAGCTACGAGAGGGGACACCGATCGCGTTCGGTCGCGCTCATCGCGTGCGCGCATTTCAGCGAGCAGTGCTGCTGACGGCTCAGCCGCAGCATTCTGGTGAAAGCGACGATTGCCGCGCACTTCGGGTGCGGCATCGAGGAATATTTTTACCTCAGCATTAGGGAACACGGCGGTACCGATATCACGTCCTTCCATCACGACTCCGCCCTTTGCACCGAGTTCGCGTTGTTTATTGACCATCCATTCGCGAACTCGCGGATGCACGGAGACACGCGAGGCCCCCTCGGTGACGTCTTTTTCGCGAATGCGCGTAGAGATATCGGTGTTGTCGAGCTTTACTCTGTTGCCATCAACTTGCGGCTCGAGGGTGATCTTGGATCCTAAGGCAAGGTCGACGAGCGCGTTTTCGTCATCGACGTCAATATCGTTTTCGATTGCTTTCAAAGCCAGAGCGCGATACATGGCACCGGTTTCAATATTGAGATAACCGAGCTTGCGCGCAAGGCGCGATGCCAGGGTGCTCTTCCCTGCTCCGGCAGGTCCATCGATGGCGATCACCACTCCACGCCTTTCCGGCGGGTCAACCATTGCGTCTCCTAGACTGGAGGGTTGTGCTCTGCTCGCGATGCGGTCGCGGCATTTCCGAGCGGCTGTGAGCTACGGTGATCAAGGTTCGAGACTCACTGGGAGTGTACGAGAATTCGCGCGCCGCCAGAAGAGCTTTTACGATTTCGGCGACTCGCGCTCGCGATGTAAATGCGGAAAAGAAGCTCTCGATCTCCTCCTGTGTGGCTGCAACAGTGCAATCGAGATACTTGGAAATTAGGGCCGAGAGTGCTTCTGCGTCCGAGATCCGAACTCCTTCATTCACAGCGTCAGCAGCCCAGCGATAATACACATCCCATCTATCTCCAGCGGCTGGATCGTGATCGACGCGTGTGATCTTCAAAGCCGCAGCCAGCTCCTGCAGCGCGCGATCAAGAGCCGCTTCCGAGAGCGCTCCTCCGAGTTGCTCCTGAAGTTGCGCTCGCGAGAGCGGACCGTTGGCGTCGAGTTTGGAGAAGACATGCTCCGTCAGTGGCGACGCCTGACCTCGTATCCTGCTCCGTATCGGCTGCTTCGGTTTTCGGTCGCTGGCAAGAGCGTAGTAGTAGGGAAACGCAGCTGACGATAGCAAAAGGGTCTCACCGTGAATTCGCGCCTCGAAGGCGCACTTGTTCCTCAGAAGCTGCCGGAGGAACTCTTCAGCTCTACCTGCTTGCGGATCGTTGAACGCGACTTGCCGCCCCGTTGGGAGCTTCTGATCATTTCCAAAAGTCGCGCCCATCAATGTCGGCAAAAGCATTGACTGACGCACAGGATAAATAAGACACATTCCAACTGAGTGGACGAAGTCGCGAGCCTCTTCGAGCGTGCGGATGGGCTCTCCATCCAACCGCCACTTCTCACGCCGAAGATGTTGAAGTTCGAGCTCCGTCATAGAAAATCACTTCACCACAGAGAGACGCAGGTCACGAAGTAAGGCACTCAGACTGGTTACGCTGTGCCTCCGTGGTTAAAAGGGTTTATTAGATTCTTTTGAACGCTCTCTGTATGTCCTTCACAGAATACCGCAGGACGACGGGACGCCCATGCGGACAGGACATTGGACATTCGGTGTGTGCGAGCTCCCGAAGCAGCCATTCCATCTTATTTTGCTCCAGAGGCATGTTGACTTTGATAGCCGCATGACACGCAATCGATGCCGCGATGCGGTGACGGATGGCGTCGAGGTTCAACGTCTGCTGCTCGCGCTCAAAATCTGCGAGAAGCTCGCCCAGCATCTGCTCCATATCGCAGCTCTCGACACCCGCTGGAACAGCTTTCACCACAACCGTGCGCGAGCCAAATAACTCCACTTCAAAACCATTGCGTCCAAGTTCATCAGAAATTTCTGCAAAGACGGCCTGCTGACCTGGAGTGAGCTGTACCACAATGGGCATCAGCATCTTCTGCACAGGAATGGATTCCGTCTGCCGTTGTCTAAGAACTCGCTCGAAGAGCACACGCTCATGCGCCACATGCTGATCGATGATCCAGAGTCCCTCCTGATTGACTGCCAGAATGAACGACTGGCGTATCTGACCAAGCGGTCGCAACGATGCCAGTTGTGGAGCGATGCCTTCTTCTGGTCCGGCCAAGTCATCAACCATCGCGCTGCAAGCAGTGGCACCGGAAACTTGTTCCCAGGTTGGAACTGTGGCTGCGACCGCGGCGATGTCAACATTCGATGGCGCCGAAGCACCGACGAGGAAAGCATCTTCAAATGCCAGCGGCGTGGTTTGCGGCAGAGGCGCAGTTGCGGTGAGCACGAACCCAGCAGCATCGTTCTCTGCGTCCTCAGGCAGCGACGCACCAGGAGAGAGCGCAACCGAAGCGGTAGGCTGAGCAGAAATCTCCCGCGTGAACTGCGGCACAGGACGCGCCTTTATAAGCGCGGCACGCACTGAATCGCGTACGAAATCATGTATCAAACTCTGCTGGCGGAAGCGCACCTCGGTCTTGGCCGGATGAACATTGGCGTCAACTTCAGTCGCTGGCATCTCCAGAAACAGCAGCACCACCGGAAAAACTGCTGGTGGAATGATGTTGCGGTACGCCTCGGTCAGCGCATGCTGCACCAGGCGATCCCGCACCAGCCGCTGGTTCACGAACACGAAGATGGAGTTGCGATTTAGCTTTTGCAGCTCAGGTTTCGATACGAAGCCGTGCATCCGTACCTTGCCCGGAGTTGGCGGTTCGTAGTCCTCCCTGCGACGCCAGGGAGGAGGCTCGGGAATTCCTGCGCGCTCAAGGTCTGTCTCCGCCGCCACGGGAATGAGCTGATCGAGAGTGTCGCGGCCGAAGATCTGGTACAACCGCTCGGCATGCGTGGTAACTGGCGACGCCGTAAGCATGTTGTGCGTAGCCGAGTGCAACTCGAAGTGTTTATCAGGATGAGCCAACGCGTAATGCATAACTAACGAAGCGATGTGAGAGAGCTCAGTAGATTCCGCTTTCAGGAATTTCTTGCGCGCCGGGGTGTTGAAGAAAATATCGCGAACATTGATCGCCGTACCCGTCGGCCCTCCAGTTTCGTCTACCTTCAACAACTTACCGCCAGCAATCTCGATACGCGTACCGGAAACGTCGCCAGGTTGTCGAGTCTCAAGGACGAGCCTCGAGACGGATGCAATCGATGGCAAAGCCTCGCCACGAAATCCAAGCGTATCGATATTCAGCAGATCGTCTGCATTGTGGATCTTCGAGGTTGCGTGCCGCTCGAAGGCGAGCATGGCATCGTCCTGTCCCATGCCGCACCCATTATCGGTGATCGCGATCAGTTTCCGGCCGCCGGCCTCAACTTCGATACGAATGCGGGTTGCACCTGCATCCAAAGAGTTCTCGAGAAGCTCTTTGACTATCGATGAGGGCCGCTCGACAACTTCGCCGGCAGCGATCTTGTTCGCGACATTATCGGAGAGTACGCGAATGCGGCCCATCGGGCGATTTAATCACAGAACCGGGGGTTAACACGAAGGTCATAAAGGAAAAAGAGAAGGTCACGGAGAAACGCTGTGACCTGCTCTTGGCTTTCGTGTCCGGAGTCTGCCCTCAGCGCACTCGTAGGTGTTCGCTGGTCGGGTTTTCATCCCTTTATTGCAATCCCTAACTCCTTCAGCTGTTGCGGGCTGACCGGAGTTGGAGCATTCACCATCAGATCGACCGCCTTTGCAGTCTTCGGGAACGGGATAACCTCACGCAGGCTGTCGGCACCCGCGAGAATCATCACGATGCGATCCAGCCCTAAGGCGATACCTCCATGTGGAGGAGTCCCGTATTCGAGCGCGTCGAGAAAAAATCCAAAGCGTGAGCGCGCGTCTTCGTCCGCCATGCCCAGCGAATTGAAGATCTGCTTCTGGATATCCTGGCGATGAATACGAATTGAGCCCGAACCTAACTCGGTTCCGTTCAGCACAATGTCATATGCCAAAGCGCGCACAGCTCCGGGATCTGAGAGCAGCTTGCCGAAGTCCTCTTCATGTGGTGACGTGAACGGATGGTGCGCGGCATTCCATCGCCCATCCTTCTCGTCATACTCGAACATCGGAAAGTCAGTGACCCAGAGAACGCGGTAGTCATTTGCCGTTCCGGTTTTGTTGAAGGCAACATGCTTCTCTCTGTACTTCTGGGCGAGCGCCAGACGCAGTGCACCCGCCGACGTATATACCGCCTCTGCCGCTTTGCGCTGAGCGATCGGTGACCGGTCCGCAGAGGGCGCTGCGGCGACGATGACGAGCAGATCTTCAAGCTCGGCTTCTGCTGTCGCGCGCAGCTTCGTGATTGCGTCAGGAAAACTCTTCTCCAGGCGCTTCAAGTCGTCGATGACTTTGACTCCGGGCTTCGGCGCAGCGAGTTGTTTGTTGTCATCGCGCTCCTTGCGCGAGAGTTCGCCAATCTTCGGAATGCGGACTGCAACCACCGGCAGCAGCGGATCAAGATTCAAAGCATTCAAGTTCTCCTCGGTAAACGCCTCGCGGACGTCCGTCATCTCGGGCAGGCGCATGTCAGGCTTGTCTATGCCGTACCTGCGGATGGCGTCGTCGTACTTCATTCGCGGAAACGGCGGTTTTAACTCAATGCCACCCTCGCGAAATGCCGCGACTAAAAATGCCTCGACCACTTCAAAGACCCGGTCTTGAGTTGGGAAGGACATTTCCAGATCAATCTGCGTGAACTCCGGCTGACGATCAGCGCGCAGGTCTTCGTCGCGGAAGCAACGCACGATTTGGAAGTATTTGTCGAAGCCCGAGATCATCAAGATCTGCTTGAACAATTGTGGCGACTGCGGCAGCGCGTAAAAGGACCCCGGATACACACGGCTTGGTACCAAATAGTCGCGCGCGCCTTCCGGTGTGCTGCGCGTCATGAACGGAGTCTCAATCTCGAGAAATCCGCGGTTCGAGAGTTCCTTCCGGATAGCCAACGATACTTTCGAGCGCAGCTCGATATTCGACTGCATCTCCGGACGGCGCATGTCGATGTAGCGATACTTCAGCCGTAGCTCTTCGTTTCCGATGGCCTGCTCAGCAGGCGAAAAGGGCGGAGTCTTTGAGTCATTGAGAACGCGAAGCTCCTGCGCGATGATTTCAATCTCGCCGGTCGCAAGGTTTTTGTTGATGGTTGACGCGTCTCGCTTTTTTACATTGCCGACAACAGCCAGAACATACTCTGACCTTATTCGGCTGGCCTTTTCGTGCAACGCCGGATTGCTCTCTTTGTCGACAACAATCTGAACCAGACCCGTGCGATCCCGTAGATCAACGAAGATCAGGTTGCCAAGATCGCGGCGGCGGTTTACCCATCCCATCAGAGTGCCAGTGCTACCGGCATCGCTGGCGCGCAGCGTGCCGCACATGTGGCTGCGTTGCAAACTGCCTAGCAGGTCGAGCTGAGTGTCAGGCAATGTGGCGTCCTTCAAGTTGAGAGTAATCCTTGATGATAAATGCGAGTGGGATTCGCGCGAAGAAGGCCGATACCAACACGGCAAAAACACGAATCGGGTGATTCGGGGCTAGACCTTTCGCCCGATCACCCGATCGAGAACTTAGCTGAGTGTTTTAGACCGTCACCGCTTGCTTCACCGGTACTTGCGTGAACCAGCCATGTCGGTCTGGTACTCGCCCTTCAACGATGCTGAAGAATTCCTTGTGCAGGGCGCGGGTAATTGGACCTGTCTTGCCCTCGCCCACTGCTATCTTGTCTACGGTGCGGATCGGCGTGATCTCAGCGGCGGTACCGGTAAAGAAGGCTTCATCTGCGATGTACAGCATCTCGCGTGGAATCATCTGCTCCACTACGGGAACGCCCAGTTCGCGAAGCAGCTCGATCGCAGTGGCGCGGGTAATACCGGGAAGCACTGAGTTCCCAAGTGGAGCGGTGAAGACGGTGCCTTTGCGAACCACAAACAGATTCTCTCCCGAACCTTCGCTCACGTAGCCGTTCACGTCGAGGGCAATACCTTCAACATATCCATTAATCATGGCTTCCATCTTGATGAGTTGCGAGTTCATATAGTTCGCGCCGGACTTCGCCATCGCAGGCAGGGTGTTCGGGGCAATGCGTGTCCAGGACGAGACGCAGACATCGCAGCCTTCTTCGGGCGAGTCATGCCCGAGGTACTTTCCCCAGGCGTAATTGCAGATGTAAACCTCGATGGGCGAGTTAAACGGATTTACTCCAGCTTCCCCATATCCACGCAGGATGATTGGCCGGATGTAGCACGGATAAACGCCGTTGTGCGCGACTACATCGACCATTGCCTGGACAATCTCATCCTCGGTAAAAGGCACTTCCATGCGATAGACCTTGGCGGAGTGAAGAAGGCGTTCAGCGTGCTCTTGTGCTCGGAAAATACCTGCGCTCTGAGGATGCTTATAACAACGGACGCCCTCAAACACTGATGAGCCGTAATTCACCACATGCGACATCACGTGCAGCTTGGCATCGTCCCAATTGATGAGCTTGCCGTTATGCCAGATTTTTTCCGTCTTGGGTATCGCCATGAATGCTCCTTACCGAGATTGGGGCCGCAGAAACATCACATTATATTCAGATGCTTTGGATGAACCCAACAATTCGTTTATTGCCGGGATTGAAAACGAAGGACACGGAGGGCGACTAAGGAAAAAATCAAACGGCAGAGCTCGCACAGATTGGAGGAGTCCACTCTGCTCCATCTTCTGAATCATCACGCCTCGAATCTGTCATTCAATCCCGCCTAGCCTCCGAATCTGTTTTTCCTCATTGCCCCCGTGTCCTCCGTGTTCAATTTTCTTCGCAAGAAGTCGAGCCCGTTCGAAGATTCGCCGGAACATCTCCGCCGTAAGCTTGCCCGTATTGGTATTTTGCAGGGAGGGATGATACGTCCCCAGCAGCACAATGCCGTCCGGCATGCGGTACTCGGCGCCATGCCGAAACTGGTATGGCGCTCGTGAGGTGATGATTCCGGTCCGACGGAGGTAATTGAGGTAGGCGTCGAAACCGATCTTGCCTAGAGCAATCACTATTTTGACGTTTGGAAGCAGGGCGATCTCTGCATCCAGAAAATGGGCACAATTGGCAATCTCTTCTGGGGTGGGCTTGTTCGCAGGGGGTGCGCAGCGCACGGCGGCTGTGATATAGGCACCGGTCAAGCTCATACCATCATCGCGGCTGATTGCAATCGGCTGCGAGGCGAATCCGGTTTCATGGAGCACCGGGTACATGAAATCCCCCGAGCCATCGCCCGTAAATGGACGCCCCGTCCGATTCGAGCCATGCGCTCCAGGTGCGAGTCCAAGAATGAGCACGCGTGCCTCTCGATCACCAAATCCGGGCACCGGCTTAGCCCAGTACTCCCAGTCCATGTAGGCGCGCCGTTTGACGCGTCCAATTTCTTCACGGTATGCAACCAGCCGCGGACAAAGCGTGCAGTTGACGACCGCTCGATTCAATTCAGCGATGGACGAGTTGATGACTGTGAGTGAAGGTTCATGGGAGCCGTTCAAAGGTGCCGATTTGACGCTCTGCGCTCGTGAGCCTCTCGCATTCTTTATCGATTTTCTCGTAATCGTTAGCAAATCGATCCTTGAAGCCCAGATAGGAATCCTTATCTTCCCACACGTCGATGGTCAGATAGCGTCCGGATTGTGCGCTGTCTTTGACGAGGATTGTTTCGCGATAGGCAGGATCGCGGCGGAAGAGGCCAACCCAGAGACCCTCGCCGCCGTAAGCGCGCTCAAAAGCCGCGAGATGATCGCGGGGAACGGTGAATTCCCAAACGATGTAGATCACAGGGCCGGAGCTACCGCTTTATCGCCACCTGAACACCATTCGATTCGTAGCCGTCATCAACAAGCGTCTTCTGGGCGGCTGCACGGATCCTTTGTTCGTCGGCATCTTTCGGCGCGTCGCAATAACGACGAATGACTTCTTCACCAGCCTGAATTCGCACCAGCCATTTTTTCTTCTCGCTATCCCAGGAGGCTTCTACACGGTCGGCTCGCATCATCTGCACCTCGGCACGGCAATATACACCGCGTCGTTACGAGTGAGCTAGCTGCGAGCGATTTTTGTGAAGAACGGTTGGGTTGGGACTCGAGGACTCGAAAATTTACTCTCGATCTGGACCGACATTCAGGAGATTGCCTTTGGTGCGAACTTGAATATCAAAGAAGTCGTCCCACGACATTGTCAGATTCCGGTCGAACCAGGCACGAACGAGATCAAGGATGTGTTCGTTCATGCTGCGCTCAGGAGCAGCATTCCAGCCGCAATCCGCCGGTTGGCTACTCTGCTTCAGACGTTGAACAGCTTTCTTCAACCGAATTTCGCTGTCACGTTCTAGAGAGGTGAACATGATTCCCATGCCTTCCCCATTCCCTGCTACCCGAACCTCTCCTTTGGCGGCGATCTTCATCCCGTAAAGAGAAAGCGTCATGTGCAGTCGCGTGCGACGAGGTAGTGGAAATTGCGTGTTCACAAAGCAGCCTGTGAGGCTGATGTTGTCCAGTCGGGCCGTAACGGGATTGCTGCCATCGGTCCAGTACTCGACGCTGCGATCGCAATCGAATCGCTGAACCTGACGTCGATCGGCTGTAATTTCGGCGGGTGTCAACGCCGCAGGGGACCAATTATCTACGTAGTCGTCGGCGATGAACTCATCGATGTCGGCCAGCTTCTTGTCTGGGTCGAGCGAATGCAGGCCTACCTGTCCTTGGCGCGCCGTTCCCGGTTCACCTACCCACACCGCCTGAAACCGGACGCGGTTCCTCTTATGTTCGAGAATGATCTCCTGGCCTACCTGGACTTCCGGGAGTCCGATCACACGGGCGCCCTTGGCGCTAAGATCAAGCGTACAAACCACGTAGCGCCGGTCGTTCCCGCTGGCATCTATGCCCAGAGCGCGCACTGGCAGGGCAAGAGAATTTCGCTTTTCTCGGCGTCTGGACATCGTCCGCGCAGTATGGCCCTGCTACCATAGTGGAGTAAAGCTTACCTAAGTAATCGAAGTAACTAGTTAGCCGTAATGCCAACACCGGGATCGATCAACTCGCCGTTATCAGGGCCTCTCGATCAGCTGATTGAGATAGCGTTCAACTTCAACAATCGACCTTTCCAGATCGTGGTCTGAGCTGACTGTCAGCCTTGGAGCACGAACCGGTTCACGCTCGAAATCGCGCCTTTTATCGTGATAAAGCTCTGGCGTTCGGTTGGCAGCGAGATGGCTTCCTGATTCCAGGTCGCGCCGGATTCGAGCCAGAGCAGTTTCCGTACTGGCGACACACTCGACCACGGCCAAAGGCGTGCCGATCTTCTTAGCCGCTTGATGCACACTCTCGCGTTGATACGCCCGCGAGAACGGCCGGCCGTCTAGGAACACTCGAAGTTTCGGCTTCCGCTTGAGCAGATACTCGGCCGTCTCGAGCATCACCTGCTGGCAGAAATCGTCCTGCTCAACGGTATATTCAATTTGGGACGGACCGAAAAGAGCTGGCCGGATCACGTCCTTATCGAGGACGAATCCACCGAAGCGCTCGACTAAGGCGTGGGACAGCGTGCTTTTGCCTGTTCCAGGCAGGCCAACCATGAGGATCAGCATGCTCCAAGATAGCTCCTGTTTCTCAAGCTCCGCAGCTTCGTAGCTGCGCAACTTCGAAGCTAGTTTGACCGCATTGTTCGCGGGTCTTACACTTGGAGTTCGGCCGTGGTTGCTGGGCTTCATATGCTGCTGCGGCCACCTGAAAGCGCCAGGAACACGCAAAATTGACAGAAACAGAGACCACGACGACGGAACAACGCACAGGCGAAACTCACGACCACCAGAACACGCATGAACCGCGTCCCTTAGGCGAGTGCGAGCGCGAGCTCGCGGTTGAAATTCCTGCCGAGACTGTCTCTCGCGAACTCGAGACGTTTGTTGCCCGCTACCAAAAGATGGCTCGCGTACCGGGCTTTCGGCGCGGCAAGACTCCGGCAAGTCTGGTTCGCCGCCGCTTTGCCGACGAGCTGAAGCAGGAAGTCGTCGAGTCGCTGGTCCCCAAGTACTTTCGTGAAGAGGTTCAAAAACGGGGCTTCGCGCCGATATCTCAGCCGAGAATCACAGATTTTCATTTTGAAGATGGCGAGCCCCTGCGCTTCAAAGCAGTCTTCGAGATCATGCCGGAGATCGACGTCGCTCCCTATTCAGACTTGCGCTCGGAAAAAGGCGACGTTTCAGTGAGTGAGGATGAAGTCGAGCGGGAATTACAGTCTCTTCGCGAGAACCAGGCTACGTACAACTCGGTAGAAGAAGATCGCGGTCTTCAAGATGGCGATTTCGCCCAAGCCAGTTTCACGGGTACGCCGATCGAAAAACAGGAGTACGGTTTAGTAGATCCGTCGGGGAATCCAGTCAGCTCTGGAAACCAAGAGCCAAAACCCACTGGCTCACAGCCAGTCCACATGGACGATGTGCTCATCGACATCGGGGGCGCCAACACGATGCGCGAATTTAGCGAGAACCTTCGTGCTGCGAAGGCGGGACAAGAACGCATATTCATCATCACCTATCCCGAAGACGCGCAAGACAAGCGTCTAGCAGGCAAGACTCTGGAATACAAAGTCCAGATCAAGGGAATTAAGAAGAAGCAAATTCCCGAATTGAACGATGACTTTGCCAAGGAGCTTGGGGATTTCAAAAGCCTCGAGGATCTACGTACAAAGATTCGAGAGCAGCTTGAAGCACAGAAGCGGCACGAAATCGAGCACACAGCCAAAGACAAGCTGGTGCAAGAGCTGGTAACCCGCAATAATTTTCCGGTTCCCGAATCACTGATCGATCAACAAGTGACTGCGCGTCTGGAGCGCGGCTTCCGCGCCTTGGCTGCCCAGGGAATGCGCCCCGAGGACATGCGGAAGATGGATTTCGGCCGCTTGCGTCAGGCACAGCGCGAAGCAGCTCTGCGCGAGGTGAAGGCTTCTTTGATCCTTGAGAAGATCGCAGCCAAGGAGAATATTCAGGCCAGCGACGCCGATCTCGATCTCGAAGTAGAACGCTTCGCTCAGCAGTCGCGCCAGCCGCTGGAAGCAGTGCGCAAGAAGCTGGCTGACGACGGCGCGCTTGAACGCATGCGCGAGCGCATCCGCAACGAAAAAACTCTCGACTTTCTGTATCAACGCTCTGCCTGACGCTTCAAGTTTGAAGTTAAAGATGAAGCAGACAGACAGAAAACCCCGCCCGGACACCAGTTCCGGGCGCAGATGTATGGACTGAAGAAAGGATTACCTGCAATGGCCCTGGTTCCAATGGTAGTAGAGCAAACCAGCCGCGGAGAGCGCGCCTATGACATCTTCTCGCGCCTGCTCCGGGACAACATCGTGTTCATTGGTACGCCCATCGACGACACAATCGCTAACCTCGTCATCGCACAAATGCTATTTCTCGCCGCAGAGGATCCAGAGAAGGACATTCAGCTTTACATCAACTCGCCCGGAGGTTCGATCACATCAGGGATGGCGATCTATGACACCATGCAATTCGTCAAAAACGACATCATGACCATCTGTATCGGACAAGCCGCCAGCATGGCTGCCGTGCTGCTCGCGGCCGGCACCGGGAAGAAGCGCTTCGCGCTGCCGAACTCTCGCATCCTGATCCATCAGCCTCACATCATGGGCGGCGGCATCTCTGGTCAGGCGACAGACATCGACATTCACGCGCGCGAGATTCTGCGCATGCGCGAGATCATGAACAACATCATGGCGAAGCACACGGGCCAGAAGCTGGACAGAGTTGAAAAAGACGTAGAGCGCGACTTCATCATGAACGCGCAGCAGAGCAAGGATTACGGAATCGTCGACGACATCATCTACAAGCACAAGTAGTGCTGCAGGTGTTGCGGGGGTTTTGGGTTTCTTACGTGTATTGCACAAAAGTCACAGGCATTCGTTACTAAGGAACCGCTGTGGTGAACCCTTTTGCACTTGAATAACGTTAGAATGTGGGCAGCGCGATAAGAACTCCACGTCCCCCAGCTTAGTTTGCTCGTGGAAGAGCGTGCTTCGAACGCTCTAGTCCGAAGGTAATCGGTGCTTCGCAGTATTGATCGGTCGCAGTTGTTAGGGTAGACATTGGTTAGGGTAGACAGGAGTACATCGTGAAAACGCGTTCCGGATCTGAAGATAGCCTACGTTGTTCGTTCTGCCACAAGTCTCAGGACGCAGTCGCCAAGCTGATCTCCTCACCAAGTGATTATCCGCGTGCTTACATCTGCGACGAATGCGTTGCGGTCTGCAATTCAATTCTTGAGGACGACCGCACCGAGACGCATTCCGCTGCTGCTCCCAATCATCTGCCCAAGCCTGCCGAGGTGAAGACCTTCCTCGACGAATACGTAATCGGCCAGGACCAGACCAAGAAAAAGCTCGCCGTAGCGGTTTACAACCACTACAAGCGAATCCACATGAACCGCAATCGTAATGGTGAAGTGGAGCTCACGAAGTCGAACATCATGCTGATCGGCCCCACCGGCAGCGGCAAGACTCTGCTGGCGCAGACTCTGGCCAAGATGCTCGATGTGCCGTTCGCGATCGTTGACGCGACGACGCTCACTGAAGCCGGCTACGTGGGTGAGGACGTCGAGAACATCATCCTCAAGCTGCTCCAGGCTGCAGACGGTGATGTAGGACGCGCACAGACCGGAATCATCTACATCGACGAAATCGACAAGATCGGTCGTAAGGACGAGAACCCATCCATCACTCGTGATGTGTCCGGCGAGGGCGTGCAGCAGGCTCTTCTGAAGATTCTCGAAGGGACGGTCGCGAATGTTCCGCCGCAAGGTGGACGCAAGCATCCGCATCAGGAATTCACGCCCGTTGATACCACCAATATCCTGTTTATTTGCGGCGGCGCTTTCGTCGGCTTGGAAAAGGTAATCGGACGACGAATCGGGAAGAAGGCGCTCGGCTTCAAGGCTGAGCCGAAGGAGGGCGAAGCGCCGGTTCCAGCCATTCCCAAACGGGACACCGAGATGCTTGGCAAGGTTGAACCCACGGACCTGATTAAGTTTGGGTTGATCCCTGAATTTGTCGGCAGACTGCCAGTCGTAGGAGTACTCGACGAGTTGGACGAGAATGCGCTGGTCGAGATCCTCACCAAGCCGCGCAACGCCATCATCAAGCAATACCAACGGCTGTTTGAGTTCGAGAATGTTCGGCTCAAGTTCAGCGACGATGCGACCCGCGCCGTGGCCCGCGAAGCGCTGCAGAGAAAGGTAGGCGCCCGCGGATTGCGCATGATTCTCGAGGATCTGATGTTGGACCTGATGTACCACCTCCCCAGCCAGAAGCGGCTTAAGGAATTCGAGGTAAGCCGCGAAATGGTGGAAAAACGTGATGTATCCATCCCAATGATGGAAAAAGCTGGGTAAGGAGCGTCTCAGAGCTTGATTTGGCAGGGTGAGTTGAAGAAAATTGGCGATTCCAGCATCAGTTGTATAAGCTAGGTTCTAGGCTTACACGCCAAGTTTTTAGGAGTACGAGGGGACCGAGTGACCCAAGCCAGGGAAAAGTTCGAAACCCGCAAGCTACCCATGATGCCTATCCGGGACGTCGTCATCTTCCCGCATATGATGACGCCGTTCGTTGTCGGACGCGAATCGAGTGTCCGCGCTCTGGAAGAGGCGCTTGCCGGCGATCGAAAAATCTTTCTCGCTACGCAGCACGACGCCAGCGTAGATGAGCCCAAGCCGAATGAGATCTATCAGGTCGGCACCATCGTCAACATAGTCCAGAGTCTTAAGCTTCCCGACGGGAATATCAAGGTCCTCGTCGAGGGTGTGGAACGCGGCAAGATTCTTCAGGTTGTCGACACGGACGGCTTCTTCCATGCAAGTGTTCGCGTAGCCAAGTACACAGTAGAAGCCACGCCTGTTATCGAGCAGGCGATGCAGCGTGTCACCTCATTATTCGAGCAATACGTAAAGCTCTGCCAGTCACTGAACTACGAGACCATGATCGCTGCCGTCCGCATGGAGGATCCCTCCAAGCTGACCGACGTCATCGCTGCCAATATGCAGCTGTCGATAGAAGAAAAGCAGGAGCTGCTTGAAATCTTCGATCCCGCGGAAAGACTGAACCGCGTCGCCGACGTTCTGGAAATCGAAATCGAAAAGCTGAACATGGACCGCACCATCCAGACTCGCGTAA
This sequence comes from Acidobacteriota bacterium, assembly GCA_003225175.1. Taxonomy (NCBI): domain Bacteria; kingdom Pseudomonadati; phylum Acidobacteriota; species Acidobacteriota bacterium. Next base: position 22,353 of record QIBA01000057.1, on the reverse strand, counting down.
AGCGGCAGATGGAACGCGCTCAGAAAGAGTACTACCTCAACGAGAAGATTAAGGCCATCCAGAAAGAACTAGGCCGCGGTGAGAAGAGCGAGTGGGACGAGCTTAAGAAGAAGGTCGACAGCGCCGGCATGCCTAAGGAAGTCCATGAAAAGGCGCTTCAGGAGCTGAAGAAGCTCGAGGCCATGCCTCCGATGTCGGCTGAATCGACTGTCTCGCGCAACTATCTCGACTGGCTGCTGGCAGTACCGTGGCGCAAGAAATCGAAAGAGATTCGCAACATCGAGTCGGCGGAGAAGATCCTCAACGAAGACCACTATGGGCTGGAAAAAATCAAGGATCGCATCCTCGAATTTCTCGCAGTGCGCCAATTGGTAAAGAATCCCAAAGGCTCGATACTTTGCTTCGTCGGACCTCCTGGTGTTGGCAAGACATCGCTGGGCATGTCGATCGCGAAGGCCACTGGACGCAAATTCGTTCGCCTCTCACTCGGTGGCGTACGCGACGAAGCCGAGATTCGTGGACATCGCCGCACCTACATCGGCGCTCTACCCGGACAGATCATCCAGTCGATGAAGAAGGCCGGCACCAAGAACCCGGTCATCATGCTCGACGAAATCGACAAGATGGCTGCTGACTTCCGCGGCGACCCGTCAGCAGCGCTCCTCGAAGTTCTCGATCCGGAACAGAACTTCATGTTCCAGGACCACTATCTCGACGTCGAATACGACCTGTCGCAGGTTTTCTTCGTGGCCACTGCCAACGTTCTGCACACAATTCCGGCTCCGCTTCAGGACCGCATGGAAGTGTTGCGGCTTCATGGTTACACCGAACTTGAAAAGCTCGAAATCGCCAAGCAGTACCTGGTCCGCAAACAGCGAACCGCTACCGGTTTGACGGAATCGAACCTGGTCTTCACCGACGATGCGATCACCGAAATCATTCGCTCCTATACGCGCGAAGCGGGCGTTCGCAATCTGGAGCGCGAAATCGGCAATATCTGCCGCAAGGTAGCGCGGAAGGTGGTGAAGGAAGGTCTGGAATACGCGGTAAGTGTCAACGCGGAGACTGTTTCCGAGTTCTTGGGCGTGGCGAAATTCCGCGACATGCTCGCGCACGAAAAAAGCGAAGTCGGCCTGGTAACCGGTCTTGCCTGGACAGAAGTCGGCGGATCGATCCTCTCGACCGAGGTCACGATCGTCGATGGCAAGGGTAAGACAACTTTGACCGGCAAGCTCGGTGACGTGATGCAAGAGTCAGCCCAGGCGGCAATCACGTACATTCGCTCGCGCGCACACAGGCTCGGCGTGCCACGCGACTTCTATCGGAACATCGACATTCACATCCACGTGCCTGAAGGCGCCATTCCCAAAGATGGCCCCTCGGCAGGCATCACGATGGCAACGGCAATTGCGAGCGCATTGAGCAAGATTCCCGTGCGACGTGATATCGCGATGACTGGCGAGATCACTCTACGAGGCAAAGTTCTGCCGATCGGTGGGCTCAAGGAGAAACTGCTCGCAGCGCACCGCGCCGGGATCTTCGAAGCGATTCTTCCGAAGGACAATGAAAAGGATCTCTCGGAAGTTCCCGAGAACCTTCGCAACGCTATGAAGCTCCACTTCGTGGACAACATGGACGGAGTCCTGGCGATCGCACTCGAAGGTCCGCTGCCGCAGTACAGCGAAGAAGGTGAAGCGCAGGGCTTACCCACTGTCACACCCACTCCGGCCTCGCAGCTTCCTGTACAGCATCAGTGAGCCGTTAACGGTAATCGGTTGTCTGTGACGAGAAAGGCCCGCCGCGGCGGGCCTTTTAGCTTCTCCTTTTGGTCCTGTGCCACAGCGGTCTTAGCTGCGATTCGCGATGAAAGTTCACACGCGCTTTCTAAAATCCGCCGCAGCTCCTGAGCACTTCCCTCCTCCAGGTGCTCCCGAGGTCGCGTTTCTCGGGCGATCAAACGTAGGTAAATCCAGCCTCATTAATGCTCTTCTCGGCCAGAGGATCGCACACGTCAGTTCCACTCCGGGAAGAACGCGAACCATCAACTTTATCGAACTGCGGCAAAAGCCCGAGTCACTGGAACCGGATTTAATACTCGCCGATCTGCCGGGGTATGGCTACGCGAAGATCTCGAAGCAGATTAGCGCCGAATGGCCGAAATTTATCGAGCCATACTTGTCCGAGCGCGAGTCTCTGCGCTTGTGCGTTTGCTTAGTCGACGCGAATGTGCCTCCGCAAGAGAGTGACCGCCAACTGATTGATTGGCTGCAACACCATAATCGGGAGTTACTCGTAGCAGCAACGAAAGCGGATCGACTGTCGTCGAATCAACTCAACAAGTCTCTCGCGCAACTCAGACGTGAGCACGAGGTGGAACAGATTCTGCCGGTATCCGCGAAGACTGCCTCGGGTCTTGGAGAGCTTTGGCGCAGCATGCTTACGGCGGAGGGCACTACCGGCGGCCGAGCCGTTGAGTGAATTGTTAGAGAGTAGTCTTGCAGTCCGCGCATACGACTCACGTAGCCAGCGGCTGCCCCCGTACTGCTATGCAGCGCCTAGTTCCCCGCTCCCGTTCCGACGCTGTGCGTCGAGAGCCATCCTTGCAGGTTCGATCCCTGAATCTTTTTCAGATCCGCACACGCCTTGATGCGTTCCACTGCCTGGCGCAGAGTGCGCTCGCTTGAGGGCACAGTGTGAACCTTGAAAAAGGCGCTCACATTGGATGCTGCCTCCGCATCGCAAAAGGTTCCAGCACTGTAAACCAGCTCCGATCCACTGGACGGAGTGAACGTTTTTTCCACTTCATTCCAGTGATTCTGGACAAACTTCCAGGCTTCGTCTCGGGTATACGGATTTCGCACAAAGCCACTGATGTACGCAGTCGAGTCCTGATTGCGAATCGCTGCAGAAACACCCAGCGCCAGCGCCTGACGAGTAAGCTCCGGATTCTCGAAGTGCATTAGAGCATCCATGTACCGGCCTCGCATGACCTGATCGGTAGTTCCCTTCAGGTTCTGCATGATCTGCTGGTAAAGAGCCTCGTCCCCTTGCGCCGCAGCGATCTCCAGTGCAGGGCCAATCAGCAGCGGGTCTACCGAAGCGGGATCCTGCAAACTGTTTTTTGCAAGCTGACGAGCCTGCGCGATCACCATCGGATCGCGCCCTACAATTCCGAGGACGTCAAACAAATCGGCATGCAATGCTTTTTCTTCCGGGTCTTTCGCCTCAGCGAGCGCCTCGTACGGCGGACTGAGCAGGTTGCGGACAAATGGCTGAAAGATCGCACGTTCACTCGCGCCGAGGAGCCTATCGTTGATGTATTCGATATTTTTTAAGACGCCGGCCCAGACCTGTCGCAGGCGCTCACCCTTTAGTTGCGAAATGAGGTCCAGATAATTGCTGATCGAGATTCGTCCAACGCGCACAAGTGCCCACTCATCGTTCAGCATGGAGATGCGATCTGCTGGAGTGAGTCTCGTCTCCAGGTCCTTACTCAACTGATCGCGAAGCTTCTGATCATATTCGCTGCGGTAATAACCTGTACCGTCTGCATTCGCGAATATAGGTTCATTGGCGGAGCCTCTGATTTGCTGCCCTCGTTCCTGCAGGACAAAGCATTGTGTCACGCTGTCGGGTGAGAGGTCTTTACGACAGACGGGCACAGTCCATGCCTGCTGGCCAGTTCCCAGCAGCTGACGATCGTTAAAAAAGCGCTCTTGCGATATCGAGATCTGACCATCTGCCTCTTGCGAAACATTCAACAGCGGTGCGCCTGGTTGGATGACAAAGCTCGACATGATCTTGTCGACCGGTTTTCCCGAAGCTTGCGCAATCGCACTCCAGAAATCTTCAGCTGTTGCGTTTCCATAAGAATGAGCGAGCAGATACTTGTGCACGCCCATGCGGAACACCTCGGGATCAACGTAATGTTCCACCATGCGCAGCACAGCGGCGGCCTTCCCGTACGCAATTCCGTCGAAGAGTTCGTTGATCTCGGCGGGGGTTTCGGCCTTTTGCCTGATCGGCCGCGTGTTCTTCAATCCGTCTAGATCAAGTGAGCGGCCTGTACTCGCCACGTCGCTCAGCGGCTCGTGCCACTCCGGCTTCCATTTGGCCACGGGTTTGGATTCCATCCACGTGGCGAATCCTTCATTGAGCCAGATGTTATCCCACCATTTCATCGTCACCAGATCGCCAAACCATTGGTGAGCCATTTCATGCGCTACAACTGACGCGACCAGGTCATAATTGTCGACATTCGCGACCTTAGGATCTAGCAGGATGAAACTTTCGCGATAAGTAATCGCTCCGGCATTCTCCATAGCTCCGGCTTCAAAATCGGGAATTGCGATGAGATCCAATTTCCCGAATGGATACCTAATGCCGAAATAATCGTCGTAGTAGTGCATGATGTACTCGGCGGCTTCGAGCGCGAACTTTCCCTGACCTGTCTTGTCGGGCGTAGCGCAGACCCGAATAGGAATTGCGTGGGAGGATCCGCTGATGCATTGGAAGTCGCCTACCAGCAGCGCCACAAGATAAGTAGAGAGCTTCTTTGTCGTTGCGAATTTCAGCGTGTGCTTGTCGTCGACTGGACCGGGGCTATCTGAAGTCATTTTTTCGTTGGAGATAGCCGTGTCACCTTTGTCCACAACGAGGGTGATGTCAAAGGTCGCTTTTTTATCGGGCTCATCGAAGCAAGGAAAGGCGCGACGAGCGTCCGTGGACTCGAACTGCGTCACCGCGTAACGCCGTTTCGGCGTCTCACTCAAGTAGAAACCGCGCAGCTTATGATTAAGGATTCCCGTAAACACGATGTGCAGGCGCGCAGCACCTGCAGCAATCGGGTGCGGAGCGATGATATTGGCCTGTTCCCGATCGTCGTCAGTCGTGACTTTGGCATCCAGAGTTGCGCCGTGACTCTCGACGGTCGCTGAAGTGAATTTGATTTCGGCTGCATTGAGAGTGATGATGGCCGTCGGCTTCAGCACGCGCACATCGATCGTCTCTTCACCGGAAAAGGTGGCATCCTTCAGGTTGGGCGTAAAGGTCAGCGCATAATGTTCGGGCACAACACCTGCAGGAAGCCGCTGCCCTTGCAGGCTTAGCGACGCAGCCAAAGCTACAAACATAATCAGCCACTTTTTCATAAGATTATTCCTCAATGAATCGCGAGATGGCCGTTCATTACAGTTGCACGGCACGTTTCTCGTCCAAACCAATAGCAGATCTCCCGATAGTCTCTTATGTCGAAGACAGCGAGATCGGCCTCTTTTCCCATTTCGATACTGCCTTTTCGCTTCGCCAGGCGCAAAGCGTGGGCTCCATTGATTGTGGCTGCGGAAATGGCTTCAGCAGGAGTCATGCGCATTTGTGTGCATGCCATTGAGAGCACGATCGGCATGCTGGTTGTAGGCGATGTTCCCGGGTTGAAATCTGTCGCTAAAGCGACCGCCGCGCCTGCGTCGATCAGTCTGCGCGCGATCGCATATGAATGAGCAAGAAAGTATGAGGCCCCGGGCAACAGTGTGGCGATCGTCCTCTGCTGCGCGAGGGATTGTAAGTCTTTATCCGTCAAACAGTCGAGATGATCGTAAGATGCCGGTTCGAACCGGGCCAGCCTCGAGAGATCCTGCGGGGTGAATTGACAAACATGTGCCCGTGTTCCCATGCGGGCTTTCTGAGCGGCAGCGAAGATTCGCTCTGTTTGCGCGATCGAAAACGCTCCACGTTCACAAAAGACGTCGACAAAATCGGCGAGCTTCTCCTTTGCCACCTTGGGAATCATCTCCTCGCACACGAGATCCACGTATTCGTCCGCCCGCTGCTGGAACTCCGGCGGTATAACGTGCGCTCCCAGGAAGGTGGAAATCACCGTTCCGGGCCATTGCTGCGCCGCCTCGCGAATGCAGCGCAAGGACTTCAGCTCCGAATCCAAAGAAAGCCCATAACCGGATTTCGCTTCGATGGTGGTCGTTCCAGAGCGCTCCATATCTTCGAACGCCCGCAGAACGGCGCTCACCAAGTCATCTTCGCTCGCCTTACGCACGCGTTCGATACTGGAACGAATGCCGCCTCCGGCATTAGCGATCTGTTCGTAGGTGCTGCCTTGAATGCGCTGCTCAAAATCAACAAGACGAGGTGAGACAAATACTGGATGGGTGTGGGAATCCACGAACCCTGGCAGCACAGTGCCGCCCCGGCAATCGAAGACTCGGAGATCGGATCCTATCTCCTGCGTAGCTCGTGCTCCGATTTCAACCTCGGAGCCAACAGCGGCGATCTTCCCCTCACGACAGAAAATGGCGGCGTTCTCAATGATTCCCAACTCCAGTAGCTCTCGCCCGCGACGCGGTTCGTTGCGACCAGTGATGTCCTTAAGTGTGAGCAACTGGCCGATGTTGGTTAGAAGCAGCGGTTTGGCTACGCTCTTCGCGGTGGCGCTCACTCTTGAGCGCCGCCTCTGACCGAAGATTTCGGACTTGAAGAATTCAAGCTCTTAGCGCCGGACGCAGAGCTCTCCTGCATCGGTATGCGAATACCGGCGCGATCGGCGAAGGACTGCGCCTCTTGATAGCCAGCATCGGCGTGCCTGGCAACTCCGATGCCTGGATCGTTCGTGAGAACACGTTCAATGCGCTTCGCCATCAGCTCAGTGCCGTCGGCGACAGTCACTTGTCCGGCGTGCTGCGAGTATCCGATGCCCACCCCGCCGCCATTGTGAATGGAGACCCAGCTTGCGCCACTGGTAGTGTTCAGCAAGGCGTTAAGGAAAGCCCAGTCTGCAATGGCATCACTGCCATCCCTCATGGCTTCGGTTTCCCGAAATGGGGATGCAACCGAACCACAGTCAAGGTGATCGCGGCCAATGACGATCGGAGCTTTGATTGTGCCGCGCTTCACCAGATCGTTCATCGCCAGCCCGAATTGAGCGCGCTCTCCATGTCCCAGCCAGCAGATACGCGCAGGCAGGCCCTGGAAGCGGATCCGTTTACGCGCCAAGTTGATCCAGCGGCTGAGGATTCGATTTTTGGGAAACATCTTTAGGATCAGGTCGTCCGTTACCGCGATGTCTGAAGGTTCTCCCGAGAGCGCAACCCAGCGAAATGGGCCACGCCCTTCACAGAAGAGCGGACGAATATACGCAGGAACAAATCCGGGAAAATCGTAGGCATTCTTTACGCCGCGCTCGAATGCGAACGTACGAATGTTGTTTCCGTAGTCGAAAGTCACCGATCCGGATTTCTGTAACTCCAGCATGCCTTCAACATGGCGCGCGATGGAGTCCAGTGAGCGCTGAAGATAACCTTTCGGGTCTTTGCGGCGCAGCTCATCGGCCGCATCGACCGTCAAACCCAATGGAATGTAGCCATTCAATGGATCGTGCGCAGAAGTTTGATCCGTGAGCAGATCCGGCTTAACGCCCCGGGCTGCCAGCTCTGGAATCACGTCAGCACAATTTCCGGCGAGACCGACGGAAACAGCTTCCTTTTTGCGAATGGAATTCTTCAGGATGCGCAGCGCCTCGTCGAGGCTGTTCACCATAAAGTCGCAATAGCCGGTCTTCAGGCGCTTCTTAATGCGCTCGGGATTTACGTCGATTCCGAGGAAGCAGGCACCTGTCATCGTAGCCGCCAGCGGCTGAGCCCCACCCATACCGCCCATCCCGCCACTGACGATCAGCTTGCCCGCGAGATCACCATCGAAATGCTTCTCGCCGGCGGCTGCGAAGGTCTCAAATGTGCCTTGAACGATGCCTTGCGAGCCGATGTAAATCCAGGAACCCGCAGTCATCTGGCCATACATTGTCAGGCCAGCTCGTTCGAGTTCGTTGAACTTTTCCCAATTTGACCAATGGCCGACGAGATTTGAATTGGCGATGAGCACGCGTGGGGCATAATCATGAGTCTTGAAAATGCCTACGGGTTTGCCTGATTGCACCAGCAGCGTCTCGTCACTCTCAAGCTCCCGAAGAGACGCCACGATCGCGCGATAACAATCCCAATTACGTGCGGCCTTTCCCGTGCCGCCATAAACTATCAGATCCTGCGGACGCTCGCCCACCTCCGAATCGAGGTTGTTCATGAGCATCCGCATAGCCGCTTCCTGCTGCCAGCCTTTGCAGGAAATCTGTGTGCCCCGCGGAGCTTTGATCGCAGTTCCTGCAGTCGGCGGCGCCTCAGTCTCAACCGGCATAAGAGGTTTCCTTGCCTCAACAAACTGTTTAGCGTACGGCTTCAGACTGGCCGAAGCAAGTACATGGCGGAGCATCGTTGTTGATGCGCAGCATGCTGCGTGTCTGACTGCACGAGGAGACCACATCGTCCCACATTCACGAAGGTACTCCGACCATCGGGTGCCGATTAACGTGCAAGTCCTTTACATCGGCTGAACGGTTAGCGTATGCATTAATTAAGCAAAGCGCGCTCACTCATCGGAAGCAATGATTCAACCAACTTCTCAGGCAACGCGCATTGCGGCAGTTGCTCTTGCCGCTCTCTTCCTCGCAAGCTGTGGAGGCGGAGGTTCATCACCTTCCCCCTCGTCCTCCGGTCCTCCGCCAATGCTTGCGCTCGATCTCATAGCTGCTGGATTTAGCTCGCCACTCGATCTCGAACAGCCCGATGACGGCAGCGGGAGACTCTTTGTCGTTGAGCAGGGAGGTAAGATCAGGATTCTTCAGAATGGCACAATCGCATCCCAGCCGTTCCTTGATATCGGCTCGAAGATCACGACGGGCGGCGAGATGGGATTGCTCGGAGTTACCTTTCATCCCAATTTTGCATCGAGTCGCAAGTTCTACGTGAATTACGTCCGAAACCCCAGCGGCCAGATTCAATCTGTAATCGCCGAATACACGGTTCCGGCTGCCACTCCGAATCAGACTGACGTGACTAGCGAACGAATCCTGCTCACTGTGGACCAAATCGGGAATTTCAGCAATCACAAAGCCGGCCAGCTGGCATTTGGCGCCGACGGATTTCTGTACTTCGGGCTCGGTGACGGCGGCAGTGGTGGCGATCCATTTGGTCATGGACAGAGCAAGCAAACGCTGCTGGGAAAGTTGTTGCGCATCGATGTCGATCATCCCAGTGGTGGTCTACCCTATGGAATTCCAACCGACAATCCGTTCGCTACTAGCGGCGGCCTGCCGGAGATATACGCATATGGGTTTCGGAATCCATGGCGGTTTTCTTTCGATCGCCCCACCGAACGACTGTTTCTCGCAGACGTTGGACAAGATGCTTTCGAGGAAGTCGACATCGTGGAGAAGGGCGGAAACTACGGGTGGAACATCATGGAGGCCGGCCACTGCTATAGCCCCGTCACCGGCTGCAACATGACTGGACTTACTTTGCCGATCACCGAATATAGCCACTCCGAGGGGAACGCAGTGATCGGCGGCTACGTCTATCACGGAACCTCGATCACGAACCTGCAGAACACGTACATCTTTGGCGATCTGGGAACCGGAAAAGTGTGGGGTTTGCAGGAGACCAGCCCCGGCAATTGGACGCGAATGTTACTCGCGACGACAGGCAAAACCATCAGCTCGTTCGGGCAGGATCAATCCGGTGAACTGTATCTGGTCGACTATTCAGGAGGCCTCTTCAAGATTCGTGCCCAGTAGCGCGAGAGCGTCGTCCTGCTCGTTCCTTTGTTTTGAGTCTCCGCAGGTCTCCATCCTGATTCGCTCACAGCCCTGTGTTCGTGCCCGTACGCGGCGTTCAGAATCGAACAGTTGGCCTTTATAGTCTTCCGCTAAACGCCTCACAATAAGGGTCTTATGCAAGTCTCTCTTGGCAGCGCAATTGCCCCACGAGTCGTGAGAGTTAGGAGGAACGATGCAGACTCTTGTTCAGGATATTCGGTACGCGATGCGGCAGTTGCGCAAATCGCCGGGATTCACAATCACGGCGTTGCTGACGCTGGCGATTGGTATTGGCGCGAACACCGCGATCTTCACCCTCGTCCATGGAGTCTTGCTCAAGTCTCTGCCTGTAAGTAATCCATCCCAGCTCTACAAGCTGGGCGACGAATATAACTGCTGCGTAGAGGGCGATCTGCAAGACAACTGGTCGATGTTCGCCTATGACTTCTACGAATATGCGCGAGACCACACGCCGGCCTTCGAACAGCTCGCTGCGGCACAAACCAATCGTCCCGATTTGACCGTGCGGCGCGCAGGCTCGAACGCCCCGGCAGATTCACTTGAAGGCGAGTTCGTGTCTGGAAACTACTTTGCCACTCTTGGAGTACCCGCTTATGCCGGCCGGACTATCGCTCTGAATGACGACAAGATTGGCGCTCCGGCAGTGGCAGTAATCAGTTATCGCGCCTGGCAGCAGAAGTACGGTGGTGATCCATCGCTCGTGGGCGCAAACGTAATGTTCGATGGCATTCCGGCAAATATCATCGGGGTAGCTCCGCCGGCATTCTTTGGTGATCGTCTGGAGAGCGATCCTCCCGATTTCTGGCTGCCTATCTCTCAGGAACCCGTGTTTCGCCGCGAAAATTCGCTATTGCGGTTGCCCGCGACAGCATGGCTGTACATGATTGGACGTCTTCGTCCCGACGCCAATCCCTCGCAAGTATCGGCGCAGCTTACAACTGAACTACGGCAATACCTGCTTACCCCCGGCAATTCCAACCAGCACATGGATCTTAAGAAGATCGATAAGCAGGTGATCCATCTTGCTCCGGGCGGAGGCGGAATCAATTCAATGAAAGACGACTACGAGCAGGGGCTGCTGTTGTTAATGGCTGCGTCCGGCGCGGTCCTGATCATTGCGTGCGCGAATCTCGCAAACCTGCTCCTCGCGCGCGGAGCCGCGACCCGCCTGCGCACTTCCCTGCAGCTGGCAATTGGAGCCACACGAGGCCGCATCATCCGCTCACAGATAACGGAAAGCCTAGTACTCTCCCTCGCCGGAGGAGCTCTCGGACTGCTCCTTGCCATGTACGCGAGCAAAGCGATGCTGCTGATCGCGTTTCGCGGATCGACGTTTGTTCCCATATCGAGCACACCCTCCTGGCCGGTGCTTGGATTTACTACTCTCGTCGCCGTGCTTACAGGGATCGTCTTCGGCGTCGGTCCGGCATGGATGGCCTCTCACATTGATCCGGCCGAGGCTCTCCGGGGAGCAAGTCGCGTAACCCGCGAGGCGGCGGCGTTACCGCAGCGCTCGCTAATCGTTCTTCAGGCAGCGGTATCGCTTGTGCTTCTCAGCGTCGCTGCGTTACTGACGCAGACTCTGCGCAACCTCGACAATCAGGAGTACGGAATCCAGCGGCAAGGCAGGCTACTGGTGCAAATCAATCCTCAGAGCGCGGGTTACACGCAGGAGCGGCTGATGGCGTTGTACCAGCAGACTGAGGACAAATTTTCCCATTTGCCCGGCGTAATCAGCGAAAGCTTGTCGCTCTACACAGCGCAGCAAGGAAATAACTGGGGCGAGAGCGTTCACTTTTCCGATAAGACGGGAGAATTCGGCTCGTCTTGGGATCGCGTAACTGCGCGCTATTTCGAGACAATTGGCACGCCTATCGTTCGCGGCCGAGGTTTTAGTGACCAGGACACCGCGACCTCACAGAAAGTCGCGGTGGTGAATGAGGCCTTCGTGCGCAAGTATTTTCCGAAGGAGGACCCCATCGGAAAGCATTTTGGCAAGGATGAACAGAGCCACGCCGGCGATTACGAGATCGTGGGTGTAGCGAAGGACGCGAAATATCAGGATGCTTCCCGCCCGGCACGTCAGATGTTCTTTGTGCCGCTTCCGCAGAAGATCAAGTACGACACTCCGGTTGATAACATGGTTGAGGACTCCTCCATGTACATGGGCACAATCGAACTCCATGTGCAGGGCGACCCCGACAGCTTTGCTACTTACGTTCGGCGTGCGCTCGGAGAAATTGATCCGAACCTTACTCCCACCAGTATGCGCAGCTTCGACGAGCAAGTGAAAATCCTGGCCAGCGCTCACACCCTGATCGGCCGCCTGAGCAGCGCCTTCGGCTTCATCGCTCTCCTGCTCGCCTCAATCGGACTTTACGGCGTTACGGCTTATCGAGTAGCGCGCCGCACCAGCGAAGTTGGTCTGCGAATGGCTCTCGGTGCAAACCGAACAGACATCGTCTCCCTGATCCTGCGCGGAGCTTCTACTCAAGTCGGAATCGGGCTGCTGATCGGGATTCCGTTCTGCTTTCTCGCCAAGCACTGGCTCCAGCATCAACTGTTCGGCATCGGGAAATTCGATCCGACTAGTCTCATCATCGCAATTGCGGTGCTTGGGATTTGTGCCCTAATCGCTAGCCTGCTACCCGCAGCACGGGCTGCAGCTATTGAGCCGATGCGGGCGCTGAGAACAGAGTAGCTTCTCGCAGGCTGTGCAGACACGAAGAAGCCCCACGTACTCTGTGGGGCTCATTGGAAGAGGATCGATTTTACGCAGCGCGCGCCTGAATGTTGATCGTCTTAGCAATCTCGGTAAGCGTCTTGTCAGCTTCTTTCTCCTCATCCAGAGTCTGTTGCAGCAGACTGGCGAATTCTTTTTCGCCGAGTAGATCGGCATACGTTCGAACCGTTCCGTATCCTGCCATCTCGTAGTGCTCCACACGCTGTGCGGCGCTGATAATCGCGGCGTCGATGACGCTAGGTTCGCCATCGCGTGTCGCCATATCGTCGCCTTCTTTGATCAACCCCTTCATGCCCTTGCAGCTTTCGCCACTTGGTTTCTCGCCGAGACGATGGAAAATGGTGTCGAGTCGCCGCATCTGTCCGCGAGTCACCTCAAGGTGCTCCTGAAGAGCGCTCTTGAGTTGGGCATAATGCGCTTTCTCGATCAACTTGGGCAACGCCTCGGTGATCTGGTTTTCTGCGTCATACAAATCCCGCAGCTCGCCGATGAACAAATCTTTCAAACTGTCCAGGTCCATGGAAAACAAAGCCATAGAACGAACCTCCGTGCAGTAAGAAGATGTGGCTAAGGAGCGCGGGGTGGCCCCTACGCAGAGCTGCGCGCTGTTTTTGATTCTATCCGACAGTCATAGGCCGGCTGCGGTGCCGAACGCAGTGTTTCGGACTCCCGCCCGCCGATATCTCGAGCAGCTGACCCGAAGCACACGCCGCCTCCTGGTTTCGAATCACTGCACAGTTAATGCCAACAGATTGTCTTCAGCTTCCATCGGCGGCGAGCTTCCACGAGCACCGTGCCAAAAGGAAGTCCCAACACACCAAAAGACATTGCCAGGATTGCAGGCGCGGACGTGTTGCGAGTCAGTGCTTGAGCACTGAATACCAGCGTTACTGCGCTCGAGCCTTTTGGTGTGGTGGTGGAAGTCTGGATGGTGACGGAATTGCTCGCCGAGTCAAATGAGCAGCTTACGCCTGCCGGGGCATTGAGACACATCAGCGTAACCGTTCCCGAAAAGCCGCTCGGATGCGCACGCACTGTGACACTCTGGCCTGCCACGACGTTGAGCGTCACACTGTCGAGTATCACCGAGGTTGCGGTTACAGTATCGATGGCGAACAACGCGTTTCCCGAATTGCCACCGCCTGGGGCAGGATTGGATACGGCTATGGTGGCTGTTCCTGAAACCGCGAGATCGGAGGCGGTAATTGACGCTCTTACTTGAGTATCGCTCACGAACGTAGTGGGCCTGGGAGAGCCGTTGAATGTCACAACTGCTCCGTTCACAAATCCAAAGCCGTGCACCGTCAGAATGAATGCTCCGGAGTTCTGCGCTTCGGAAAATGGCGCAAGGGAGCTGATTCCTGGAACGGGATTTCCTATGGTTATGGTTGCCGGGGCAGACTGGCCGCCCTGAAAGAACCGGTCTCCCGAAAATGTTGCGACTATGTTGTGCGCACCTGGAGCCAGGGAATTAACGGTTAACTGCGCAGCGCCATCAAGCAGCGGAACGCTTCCCAAAATGACATTCCCGTCTAAAAAAGCAAGTTGTCCTGTGAGAACGCTCGGCTGCACCGGCGGAATGGAACTGACATTCGTGTTCAGGATCACCGGCGTTCCTAGCGTGGCGCTCGGAGGTGCTGTTAAGGTCGTTCGAGTCTCAAAGACGACTCCCAGGAGTGAAGACCTTGTGCTGGGCACAAAGCTCGCGTCGCCTGAATACCTTGCAGTGATCTGGTGATCCCCGGCCTGGAATGTAGTAACAATGGAGGCCATTCCGTTGACAATGCTCGCGCTTCCCAATGTGGTCTGAGTGAGAGGGGGAGTGAGAGTACAGCATGTGTCGACAAAAACAACAGTACCGGTCGGCGTGCCTGACTGCGCGAGCAGGCCTGCCGTTATGGTCACCGGATCGCCGGGAAAGACAGTTGCCTGCGTTACATTGTCAGACAACCTCAGACCCAGGAATGCGGCGTTTCCGACTGTGATTGCCCCGAAACTGCCGGCTGGGTTCCCCTGGGCAGTTCCGCCAAGTTCATAAAGAGCATTTGGGTCGCCCACACCGTCGGCTCGAAATGCGAGACCGCGCAGCCCAACAAAAAACAGCTGATTCCCAGTTCCGTCATTAAGCTGATCGAGCAAATTGCCGTTACTGGCATCGAATGCGTTGATCCGGCCACCCGCGGCATCGCCGATCAGAATTGCATTACTGAATGCACCAAAGTTAGCGCTCGCCTGCGTAACTCCCCAAGGCGCCGAGACAGCACCACGCTCGGAAATAAACCGTTTTACGAAGTTTCCCGTCTCGTCAAAGATATTGACGACTCCCGACCCGTCAGCTCCAATCGGATTACCAGCGCCATCTCTAAGAGCATAGGTAACGAAAATCTCATTTTTGATCTTCTGGATATTGAATGGAGCGTAGCCCGCAGGAAGGTTGGGATCGACAAAGGGATTCGCCATCAGTGGGCTGAGAGAGAGCGGATCTCCAAGACGCGTAAATGTGTCCACGGTTCCTTCACCGAAATTTGCCACAGCGACGAAGGCGCCGCAACAATCAGGACGCAGAACGGCGATTCCCGTATAGCGTGCTGCAGTGGACGAATTGTCCACGAACCTAGTCGCAACCTGTGGCACCGCGTTCGTCGTTGTGAATCCCCAAATCGTGCCGTTGTCGGCAGCAACAAGGAACTGGAAGCCGCTGCTCCCCAGTGAAGCCAGAAAATCTGCCTCAGGAATAGCCACAATGCCGGTTGGCGGCGAAAATGCAGCGGTACTTCCCGGCGGAGCTGGAATTATCACTCCAGCCACTGGATTGCCGTCTGCGTCGTAAGAATCCACGCGGCCAGCGGCATTCTCTGCGATAAAGAAATTTCCTCCCGGCACAAATGCGATGCCCCACGGCTTCAGCAGCGTGGCCGACTGGTGATTTGCGCCCGACCGATCCGATGTGAGGCCTGTTACACGGAAGGCGGTAGTTTGTCCCATACTGGGACGAGTTGCCAAAGCCAGCAGTAAGGCAAGACAACAGGAAGACACACGCACAGCAAAGTTACCTTTCAAGCTTGTTCAATCTCCTGGTGGATTCGGGCCGCAATACAGATGTGCCTGCACGTCGCCGGGAGTCAGCGACTGGCTGTGATGGGCCGATTTAGATGGGACATGCGGGTGGTTACAGCCTCATTGCCCATTTTTATTTGCCGATACGTGGATGCTGTCTCTGAGTTTCTGGCCTATTATGTTCGGGATTCGAACTAATTTCTCTTCGCGTTTTTCCCAATGGAGAGCTCTTTATGCGCCAGCGCTCACTCCTGTTCACGCGCCACCTGCTTGCCGTTCCCATAATGCTGTGTTGGTTGGCCGCCGCTGCTTTCGGACAGTCACAGGCTCCTCCTGGACGCCAGCAGAAGCAAAGCGAGCGTGGCGAACGCTTAGTTCTCAGTTCGAGCCTCACGATTCTTGAGAACGCGGATGCTCCTATTCCAATTCAGCATTCCGCCGAAGACCTGGCGACAGATTTCGGCAAGGTGTTTGGAATGAAACCGCGAATAGTTCACCGTCAGGAAGATGCCGCACCGCTGACAATCCTCATCGACGAGCAGTCCAAGCTTCCCGAGAGCGTTCGGCCAATCGGATCGGCTGATCCAGAATCGTTCTCCATCTCAGTTGCAAAAGCGGATTGGAATAAGGCGCATGCAACCGACGTAATCGTGCTCTCCGGTGCTGATATGCGCGGAACGATTTTTGCCATTTATGAATTCTCGCAGCAGTATCTAGGCGTCGATCCCCTGTATTACTGGACAGACCACGAACCTCTTCGCCGCGCGTCGGTAACTATTCCTGCAGCAATCAATGAGAAGTTCCCTGCTCCAGTCTTCAAGTACCGTGGCTTTTTCATCAACGATGAAGACCTGCTCACCGGATGGGCGCCCGGAGAAAAGAATGACAAAACGGGAATCTCGCTCGAAATCTGGGATCACATCTTCGAAACCATTCTTCGGCTCAAAGGAAACATGGTCGCGCCGGGAACCTGGATCTTTCCTGACGAACCTCAGGTGAAAGACGCGGCGCAACGTGGGCTCATCGTCACGCAGCATCACGCAATCCCTCTCGGACTGAATGTCGCCCGGTGGCCCAAGGATGTCGCGTACAACTACACCAGCAGTCCTGAATTTCTCGAGCAAGCCTGGAAGAACGCGGTGAACTCCTATTTGCCCGATCAGGAGGTTCTCTGGTCGGTCGGTCTCCGAGGTCTGTCCGACGTCACTTACGCATCCATGGATCCCACTGTCAGAAATAACAACAGAGCTCTCGGACAATTGATCAGCAAAGCCATCGCTGCTCAGATGCGCATCGTGCGTTCCGTGCGCCCGCAAGCGCAGTTTGTGACAAACCTGTGGCAGGAAGGCGCCCGCTTGGTTCAGCAAGGCGACTTGAAGATCCCGCCTGAAGTCGCAACCGTGTGGGCGGACGATGGCTACGGTTATCTGCAGGACAACGGACAAGTCACCGCTGGACAGGGTATCTACGACCACGTCGCGATGATGAATGGCCGCGCGAATCAGCTCTCGGAGATGGTGCCGATCGAGCGCAGCTTCTCCGAGATCGGCCGTTATATCAAGGCGGGCGCGACACACTACTATCTGGTGAATACCAGCGATATTCGTCCCGTCACGATGTCGATTCGCGCCGTGATGGATGCAGTCTGGAAGGGTCTTCCTTCCGATACCAGCAAAGCCAGCTCGGAATTTTATCAGCACTGGTCTGCTGACGAGTTCGGCGACCAAGCCGCAGCGCAGCTCGCCGAGCTATATAAGGAATATTTCAACGCCCCTGCGCACTTTGGCGAACCCACACATGAGTATGGCGATCAGCTCTATCACACCGAAGCGCGCCGCATGCTGCTGACCTATATGATCGACGCGCCGCTCTACTCGGTGCCGAGTCAGGCTCCGAAATGGGAATCGCCCCGAGTCCTCCTCCCCGGAGCGGAGCCGAACCCGAATCGTGCAGTGGGAAAGGAATGGCTGGCGCAGACCGTCACCCGCGAGATCCAACAATGCAGCGAAGCCCAGCCACGCTGGGACGCAGTCTGGAAGAAGGCCCTCGAAATCGAATCGCTCGTAGCTCCGTCCCGCAAAGCGTTTTACCAGGCTGCAGTGCTGGCCATGATCGCCATAAACCGCGAGAGCAATCGCATGCTCCTGCAGGTCGCAAAAGCCATACAAGATGCCCAAACTGCAAAAATGGCTGAAGCTCGACAGGAAGCGCAGCAGGCTCTATCGAGTTTCGATGAGATTCAGCGAGCCGAATCTGCCGCCGAGTACGGCAAATGGAAAAATTGGTATCGCGGCGATTGGCTTACGAACGTTTACCGCACACGCGACATCGTGCAGACTTTCGCAAAGTTCCTGAGCGATCCTGAGACTCGCCTCTCCCCGCCTCTCATATGGGATGGATGGGAAGCGTATTACCACATCATGCATTATGAAGGAGACCGTTCGGCCGACGTGAATTAGACATTCGCCTTCGAAACGTGGTTCCGGCCGCCCTCGGCCGGTTCATCGCTTGAGTGATCGGAACCGTTTGTGACAACTTCGCACCCAGCAGCGACAACATTGCGACGTAGTGGAACATTTACAAGACTTCGAGCTGCTCGATAGATCAGAAGGAGAGCAATCCCTTCCAGCAGGTGATAGAACGCGTTGTAATTAAGATATCGCGGATGAAGTGAAATCCGAGCCTGTTGCACAGCAGAAGCGCCTATAGTCAGCAAGAGCCCCGCCACTCCCGCCAAGGCACCCCGATTTTTATTTCGCACGTACACGCAAACAAACGCGACTAAAAGAACGGCCAATCCGGAAAGGTAATTAAGCACCGCAATCCTGAACTCCGCATTCCGCACGACAATTCCGACGTAGACGACAAATATCAGTGCCGCTCCAAAGATCACGACATTTCCCAGCCGTCGAGTAAGCAACAGGCGAGCAGCAATTCCATATTCGGAAAACGCGGTGACACCCAGAAGAAGCATCGTCCCGAGCCAGCACAACCTGTTGGCCGCAGACTGCGGATCGGTGAGGAATCCGTGGACCGTTCCACCTACGAGAGCAGCAGCTCCAATCGAGCCGAACAAAAGCCCAAACCAGAATCTGAGCACATTGGAGTTGCGACTGCGATAAATCCAGAATGCAAACAGCAAGCACTCGACAACCAGTGCATAGTCAGTAAGAACGACGTCAGGCTCGCGGTTCAGCATCGGCTTAAGCGCACAAGATAAGCAGGATCTGGTCAACTCCTGAACTCTCTGTCATAGGATGCGCGCGCTGCAAGCTGCGCAGCGCATTCCTTTTACATAGTCATGCCGCCGCCCATGCGATCCCAGACCTGCCAGAATTCGGCCATTTCGCCAGATTTCCCCAGCGACACTCGAACGTGCGTACTCATGGCTGGGAACTTTCGTCCGACGAGGATGTTGTTCTTGCGGAAATGTTCAATCACATCTTCCGCTGGACGATGGGCATTCATCATCACAAAGTTCGCCTGAGAGTCGATAGGCTTGAGCATTCGCGCCATTGCCTGGTTGAAGAATTCCTGACGATCGTCCGCATTGCGCTTTGCGGCCGCAGCGAGGCCATCGGTGTCACGCAGGCCAGCCATGGCTGCCGCAGATACCAGAGCGTTGATATTGATAACCGTGGCGTAGCGCCGCAAACTTTCTGCCATAGCTGGTGACGCGACGGCATAGCCTAACCGAAGTCCCGCCAGTCCGTAGATCTTCGAGAATGTACGAGAGACGATGACGCGCTCATTGTCTACCGGGTAATCGATAAACGATCTGTATTGCTGCGACGAAGCTGCGAAGTGGTGATATGCCTCGTCAATAAGCACGTGAGCGGAATTTGGCAATCGCGAGATGAAGTCTTCCAGGTACTTTCGAGGTGTAAGCGACGCCGTGGGATTATTCGGATTACAGATGTAAACCAGCGATTCCGTCTTCTTTATCGCCGCCAGCATCGCTCCAAGATCGTGGGCGTACTCGTGCGTCAGCGGCAGACTCACCACCGCTGCTCCGGCTACGCGGGCGTAGTGGTCCATGGCTTCGTACGTCGGGCTGGCCTGCACGAGTTGTTTGCCGTTGCCGAGCAGAGCCATCGCCGTCATCCTTAGGATCTCGCTCGAGCCGCATCCCAGCACAATCTGGTTTGGCTTCACGTGGTGCAGAGCAGAGATCTCCTCCGCCAACTCCCCAAAAAACGCAAAGGGATACCGATTTGCCTGACCCAGCGAATCCTGCAGAGCGGTTACCGACTTGGGAAGAGGACCATACGCGTTTTCATTGCTGTTCAGCAAGATCGGCCCTTGTGCAGTTTCAGTGCGAGCAGGTTCGAAGATGGCAGCCGCCGCCAGAGACTTTATTGGCGTAAGACCGACAGCAGCGCTAAGGCCAAGACTGCGCAGAAAAAACCTACGTGATGCGTGCATACTTGCCCCTCTTCTCCGCGCAGCCTTGACCACCCTTACTGAATGACCAGCGTCAAGTTCACCGAGTGGGTCAGATTGCCACTCGTTCCGGTAACCGCCAACGGATAAGTGCCAGGCTGCGCCGGCTTGTTTACGCTGATCGTTAATGTCGAGTTGCCGGAGCCCGTGATTGTAGGCGGAGTAAACGAGGAATTTGTCCGTGACGGCACTCCGCTTACGCTCAGCGTAACTGTTCCCGAGAAACCATTCACCGGCGCCACCGAAACCGTATACGAACCCTGAGACTTGCGCGCAACTGTGATGCTTGTTGGAGTTGCAGACAAGCTGAAATCAGTGGCCGCGCTCACCACCAAGGTAACGGACGTAGTATGCACCAAACTGCCGCTCGTCGCGCTGATCGTCAAAGGATAACTTCCCAATGGCGTTGATGACGTGGTGCTCACAGTTAGCGTTGAGGATCCCGATCCGGTCACTGAAGTTGGATTAAATGTCGCGCTTGCCCCGGTAGGCAGCCCGCTCACGCTGAAGCTCACGGCGCTGTTGAAGCCACTACTGGCAGAGACGTTCACTGTATAGTTCGCGCTCGATCCTGGTGTAATGCCGTTTGAAGCCGGAGTGGCCGACACGCTGAAGTCCGGTACTGCCGAGACCTGCACGAAATTCGCAATTGAGGGAACGCCTGCGGAGTTCAGGAGAAATAGCAGATAGTAACCAGGAGGCGCGATGTTTCCATTGGGAGGGCCGGTCACGTTGAGGTGAGAGGCGTCGGATACGGAAAATGACAAGCCGACGAGACGCTGATCCATGTCGAAGGCGTGCGTGTCTGCACCTGCACGAGCCAGCACGACCGAAGAAATATTGGCCGCATCAGGCGTGCCCACCGTGAAGCCGCCGCTATAGTTAATGTTCGCCGGTGATCCTGCAATTGTCGGCCTTGTAGCCGGTATCACATTCCCTGACGCATCCGTCGTGAACAGGTACGCAGGGCTGTAGATTTCCATACGCTGCTCATACGTGCCGCGCTGTGGATTCCCGCCCGCGATCCACACCGTGGCATCCGGCATGAGCAGCGCGACCGAGTGATACAAACGCGCGTATGCGTTCGCCCCGGCAGAAGAAAAAGTATTCGACGCAGGATCATACAGATCTGCATTCAGGCTGGCCGTTGCCGTGTCTTCGTCGTTGTACGAACCTCCCAAGGCCAGAACTTTTCCGTTGGGCAATATCGCCGCGGTCATCTCAATGCGCGGCTGCGACATCGCAGGTCCGAATACCCAGGACGGACTCGATGCGGAAAGGTCAATGAGCTCGGTTGTGTTGGTCGACGGATTGCCGCCTCCCATGATCATCACGCGGGGCGTGTAGTTCCCCGGAGTCAGCGGCAGAAGCACCGAAGTGCCATAGGTACGAGTGCCGCTGTATCGAGTCGTAGCGACGTTGGTCCAAGCGTGCGTGCTGGGATCGAAGAGTCGCGATTGGGTTGTCGAGCCCGAATAAAAGACTTTGCCGCTGGGCAGCAGATGCATGCGCGGATAAAGAGGAGGCGTCCATCCCGCAGCAAAAGCCGAGCTCCACCCGGAACCAGGAGTGTAGAACTCCACGGTCGTGTTGGTATTGCCGTTTTCATCCAGGCCGGAGAACGTTAGCACCCGTCCATCTCCCAGAACGGTAGTTGTGGGATACCAGCGGCCATGGGCCATCTTTTGTACGTCAGTGAAAGTGTTGGTCGCAGGATCGTAGACCGAGTTGTTCAGCGCGCCGTGGAATGGATCGTACTGCAGTGTGCCGCCGTTGATCAGAGGACGTCCGTCGGGCAGGATGGACATGCCATTGCAGAACATGTCCCACGCAACCGGTTGCGTCGTGATGGTTCCAGCCTGCGGATCCCAGAGCCCAGCCTGATAATTCGTGTTTCCCGCCACATTGCCAGAACCGGAAACCACCAGCACTTTGCCATTGTGCAAAAGCGCCACATGAACCGGATTGATGGGCATGGTGTACGGCAGCGTAGACCAACTGCCATACACGTTGGCTTGTGCCCAGGCGGATGAAAAGGAGAATGTCAACGCAATCACAGCAAGAAGTGAGCAGACCGGTGCGGTACGAACAAAGCGGCGCATAGCTATCCCTCCATATGCAAATCAGGGGCCGTTTGGGGGACTTCAAAACGCCAGGACTAAATCGGGAACTCAAGAGGTCGAAGTGGCGGCTAGGACCTTTGAGAGATCGGTCGACGAACGTGCGTTATCCTCCGCCAGGCTGGCAGCAATGTCAATGTGCAAACCTTTTCATATCCCCACAGCCCGCTCGTGCGCGGCCGCCTTAAGGCGGTGCCGGTTGCGACCGATATGTTCAGCGAGCAGAAGCGGTGGTTACGATTCAGTACCAACGCTGCACGAGAGCAACGGATGCAGCCTGAACCTGGCTAAATTCACTGGTGTCCGCGGAACAGCGA